>CATLZI010000237.1 GCA_950063125.1 uncultured Porticoccus sp.
CGTTGTGCAGCGTGGTCAGTTGGTCACGCAAGTCATCATTTTCATTGGCCATGGTCATTACTCCTCCGGACACAGAACCGCACCGGTTCTTGTGAGTTTCTGGTTTCTATCAATCCTGAATCAAGTCCTTGTCGTCGGCAAGCAAACATATGGATATCCGCTCTATACGGAGACCAAAAAATTTCAAGCACCATAATAGCGCCAAATCGACTTTTCTGGCACAGCATTTGCGAAACCTTATCTGAACGCCTTATTAAAGGCTAAAAAACAAAAAATCGCTCTATTCTGATGCATTTGCACCGGTATGAGCCAAAATATTGCACGCTTATAGTGCAATACTGTGAGGGATTAATTATGTTCAGGTCTGTAAGACACCGCGCCACCCTATATGCACTGTTATTAGGCTTGCTTGCACCGACTATGGGTCACACAGAGACCGTTAATGGTGCAAATACAGCATGGATTCTGACCGCCACTGCGCTGGTGCTGTTCATGACAATTCCCGGTCTGTCGCTTTTTTACGCGGGGCTGGTCAGGGCAAAAAATGTGCTGTCGGTATTAATGCAGTGTTTTGCCATTACCTGTGCGGCCTCACTGATATGGTTGGTCTGCGGCTATAGCCTGGCTTTCGGTGATGGCGGCTCAATGAATGCCTGGATTGGCAACCTGCAAAACGTGATGCTGGCCGGTGTAACGAAGGATAGTTTGGCCGGGGATATCCCCGAGACTGTATTCTTCATGTTCCAAATGACTTTCGCCATTATCACCCCGGCGCTGATTGTCGGCGGTTTTGCCGAGCGTATGCGCTTTTCGGCAGTCATGCTGTTCAGCTGCTTCTGGCTATTGGTGGTCTATGTGCCGATCACCCACTGGGTGTGGGGCGGTGGCTGGCTGGCTGAAATGGGTCTGCTGGATTTTGCCGGTGGCACGGTGGTGCATATTACCGCAGGGGTTGCCGCGCTGGTGACGGCGATTGTACTGGGGCGCCGCCGTGGCTTCCAGCAACAGCCGATGATGCCGCACAACCTGACCATGACCGTTACTGGGGCGGGTATGCTCTGGGTTGGCTGGTTTGGCTTTAATGGCGGTTCGGCTCTCGCTGCCAACGGCGACGCGGGCATGGCCATGCTGGTGACTCACATCTCTGCCGCCACCGGTTCACTGGCCTGGATGATGATGGAGTGGATCAAACACGGCAAGCCTTCGGTACTGGGTATCGTTACAGGTATGGTGGCGGGTCTCGGCACCATCACGCCGGCTTCAGGCTTCGTCGGCCCCGGCGGTGCAGTGCTGATCGGCTTCAGCGCCGGCATCATCTGCTATTTTGCAACCCAGATGCTCAAACTGCGCTTCCGGATTGACGACTCACTCGACGTCTTCCCGGTACACGGCATCGGCGGGATCCTCGGCACCCTGCTGGCCGGGATATTCATCTCCGCCGATCTCGGCGTCTTCAGTGGTCAGGGCTATGCCGAGGGCATGGCGATGGATTCCCAGCTGAAAGTCCAGTTTATCGGGGTACTCAGCACGCTTGTCTATACTGCCGTACTGACTTTTGTATTGTTGAAACTGGTTAACCTGATGGTTGGCCTGAGAGTAGACGACGAGCAGGAAACCCAGGGACTGGATATCTCCCAGCACGATGAGAGGGGTTACGATATCTGAGCAGTTTCCTATTAGTTTTCCAGTCGAGGAAAACAGCAAAAAAAGCCGCCCCCCCGGGCGGCTTTTTTCCGGGTGCAATATTGCTGCTGTCCGGCATTATGTCACCGGGCGCGGTCGATGGCCTCACACAACTGCCGGGCACCCTTGACGATGCGCGGGGTATGACGGTGTAAAAGATAGGGGTCTACACCATAAATATGCCCACCGGCGACGGCACGCAATTGTGGCCATTGCCGCCAGTAATCAAACGCTGTCTCGGCTTCCGTGTACTGCCCCACCACAATCACTTCCGGATCAGCTGCCAGCACTGACTCGACACCCAGTCTTGGCACCAACCCTGCGGTATCGGCAAACGCATTGCGCCCGCCGCACAGGTCCATCACGTCCGAGACCAGGTGGCTGCCACCGAAGGTCATCAGGGGCGACTGCCATATCTGGTAATACACCGTCACCGGGCGCGACTGACCGTACTCATCACCCAGTATTTTCATGGCCTGGCGAAACACTGCCACCACAGACTCGGCGGCCTCTTCGCGACCCAACAGCTTGCCGATATTCAACACAGTGCGGGGAATATCGTCCAGGTGGCGGGGCTTGTTGACATAGACATTAAGTCCCAGGGATTTGAGCCGGTTGATCATGCTCTCCCCATTGCCGCTCAGCCATACCAGCACCAGATCCGGCTGATATTGCAGCAGGGCCTCATAATTGATTTTATTGTTGGAGCCAATCACCGGCAGGGCTTTTGCCGCTGCGGGGAAATCGCTCCAGGCCACGGTAGCGGTCATCTGGTCCCCACCACCCACGGCATACACCAGCTCGGTCAGGTGCGGCGCCATGGTGATCACCCGTTGGGCCGGGCCCTCGAGCACAAGCTGTTCACCGATATCATCCTGAACACGGATTTCTGCAGACACCGCAGCTCCACACAGTGCCAACAACAGTGCAAGCAGGGTTCGTGGCATCTCAGGCAATCACCAGTGGCGTGCCCGTCAGCGGGTTGATACCGATGGACACATCCACATTGAAGACCTGCTTGATCGTCGTGGCTGTGAGTACCTGTTGCGGCGAACCACAGGCGGCAATCCGCCCACAGCTCAATACCAGCAACTGGTCGGCACAGCGAGCTGCCATATTCAGATCGTGAATCACCACCAATACGCCAACCCCCTGGGCGGCAAAGCTGCGCATATTGGCAATGGTCAGTTGCTGGTGTGCGAGATCAAAAGAGGAGGTGGGCTCGTCGAGTATCAGCACCCGGGCATGGTCGGCCACCGGCTCCCAGATCTGGGCCAGTACCCGAGCCAGCTGAACGCGTTGTTTTTCACCGCCGGACATGTGGGTATAAAAGCGTTTGTCCAGATAACTGCCATCCACAGCGGCCAGGGCTGCATCGACAATGGCGGTATCGCGGACCAGTCCAGTGGCGTGAGGAATACGCCCCATCATCACCACCTCCCGGGCGGTAAAGGGAAAATCGAGCCGTGAACTCTGGGGCAACACCGCCATGACGCTGGCCAACTGTGTCGGCGACCAGTCCCCCAGTGGTCGGCCACTCAGCGCAATGTTGCCCGCGGTGGGCCGCTGCTCCCCTGTCAACAAGCGCAACAGGCTGGTTTTACCGGCCCCATTGGGGCCAATAATGGCCGTAACCTTGCCCGGCTCAACACACAGATCAATATCCCGCAGCAGCGAAAACCCGGCGATGGAAAATGACAGCCCCTGAGCCTCCAGCATCGCGCTAACTCACCAAATCCCGGCGCTGCCGGAGCAACAGGGCAACGAAGAATGGTGCCCCCAGCAGGGCCGTGATCACCCCGGTGGGCAATTCAGCCGGCGACATCAGAGTCCGGGCCCCGGTATCCGCCAGCAACAGCAACACCGCCCCCAACAGGGCAGAACCGGGAATCAGGTAACGGTGATCGGGCCCGATCAGCAACCGCACCAGATGGGGCACAATCAGCCCCACAAAAGCAACCACGCCCGACACCGCCACCGCCACACCAACCCCGAGGGCCGTCAGCACGATCAATCGCCGTTTCAGCTGCTCGACACCAATACCCAAGTGGCGGGCCTCGGATTCTCCCAGCAACATGGCATTCAACGCGCGGCCTTCGCGCGGCAGGACCAATACCAGCGGTA
>CATLZI010000238.1 GCA_950063125.1 uncultured Porticoccus sp.
CGTTGACTTGCAAACTGGCCAGCGATCCCCGTCGCAAACCGAATGTCTCCGGGCCAATTGTGTATTCGACAATCTCTCCATCCTTCAACTCCGCCACCAGGGTATCGGCGGCAATACTGATTTCATCGAGTCCGTCTTCAGCGTGTACCACCAGCACATGTCTGGCACCCAGCTCACGCATTACCTCAGCCACAGGCTTCAACCAATGGCGGTCGTACACACCCAACAGCATATTCGGCACCCTGGCCGGATTGGTCAGGGGGCCGAGCAGATTGAATACCGTCCTCACGCCAAGCTCACGCCTGGGACCAATGGCATGCTTCATGGCACTGTGGTGGTTCACCGCAAACATAAAACCAATGCCAACCTCTTCCACACAGAGCGCCACTTGCTCGGGCGAGAGGTCAAGTTGCACCCCCGCACACTCCAGCAGATCGGCGCTGCCGCTTTTGCTGCTCACCGAGCGGTTGCCATGCTTGGCCACCCGCGCACCGGCCGCCGCCGCCACAAAACTGCTGGCGGTGGACACGTTGAAGATGCCGGCACTGTCGCCGCCGGTGCCGACAATATCGACCAGGAAATCACCGGTTATCGCAACCGGCGTTGCCAGCTCACGCATCACCTGCGCAGCGCCGGTTATTTCTGCAACCGATTCCCCTTTCATGCGCAGTCCCACCAGAAAACCGCCGATTTGAGCGGCTGTGGCGCCACCGGTCATGATCTGTTGCATCACCGTTCGCATCTCGCCGCTATCGAGATCCCGACGCTCAAGGATACTGGCTATCGCTTGCTGTATATCCATCTTCTAGCCCCGGAGAAAGTTTTGCAGCAGGTCATGACCGTGCTCGGTGAGAATCGATTCCGGATGGAACTGCACCCCTTCCAATGCATAGTCGCGGTGTCGCAGGCCCATGATTTCATCCACCTGCCCATCTTCGGTCAGCGTCCATGCAGTAATCTCGAAGCAATCCGGCAGCGTCTCGCGTTCCACCACCAGCGAGTGGTAGCGCGTGGCCTCGAGAGGATTGGACAGGCCCCGAAATACCCCGGTATCTGCATGATAGATAGACGAGGTTTTACCGTGCATCACCTGTCGCGCGCGCACCACTCGGGCCCCAAAAGCCTGGCCGATACTCTGATGGCCCAGACAGATACCCAAAATTGGAATTTTACCGGCAAAGGTTTTTACCAGCGCCACAGAAATACCCGCTTCATTGGGGGTACAGGGGCCGGGAGAGATCACTATTTTTTCCGGCGCCAGGGCTCCCACCTCGGCAATGGTGATTTCATCGTTGCGAAATACCTGCACGTCCGCCTTCAGCTCACCGAGGTACTGGACCACGTTGTAGGTGAAGGAGTCGTAATTATCGATCATCAGGATTTTAGGCATTATAACTCCTTGATTTAATTGATTTTATAGGAGATACTGCCATCTTGTTATACACTCCATTATACACATTGACTTTGGATTCCCGCAGACAATACCCGGAAATCACCTCGCAGGCAGCCCCGAAGTACAGACGGCGAACTTCACTCTGCAAGCAAAACACAGTACTGGTAACCCAGGATCTAAAGCCAATGGCAAGCACAACCGTCTGATGCAACCCAGCTACACGCCGCATGCTCTGATAAAGGACAAGTAATGTAAGTGGCACCGGGCAATCTCCTTAGGTCTTGGAGCCGCCGTGCCGGAGAGTCATCTGCTATACCTTGACCACCGGTTCGGCGGCAAGGCGCGGTCGAAACCGCAACGACGAGCCGCTCCCTATTGGAAGCGCCACCACAAAGCAACTGTAATCGAAGCGGTACGGGTCATGGCAGACCTTAGTCAAGTGGATCGGAGAGCCAAGCGTGGAACTCCGCGCGCAGGGGCTAAAAAAAACCCAAGTATTCTAACACGGAAGCCACATTTGTCGTCTACTAACATGTTGTCTCAAACGACTAGGAGCTACAGCCCCAAACGTCCTCACCACCATCAAATGCGGTGTGTGTAGCTCTGGTGAACACCCCGAAAAATACCTATTGCGAGGCAATCTGAGCTGGGCGCTAATCAGACCGATGACGCGCGGGAAGTGTAACCAGGCTGAACCCGGCACAGGTTTCACTTCCCGCGCACGAGGCCAACTACAGCTTGGTGTACACACGACCATCAGGATCTCAAAGAATGCTCACGCCACAAGTAGTATACAGCCGGCAGTACCAGCAGGGTCAGAATAAGCGCACTTACCATGCCGCCTACCATTGGAGCCGCAATTCGGCTAACAACTTCTGCACCAGTGCCAGAGCTAAACATAATGGGCAGCAACCCAGCAATAGTGGACACCGCAGTCATCATGACCGGCCTAACACGTAGTCCAGCCCCACGTATCACCGCCTCGGATAGCTCCTCCTTCCGTAGCGGCGCCTTTAGTTCTTCGCCATCACTCAAAAGTTGAGTATACGACTGGTTAAGGTAGGTCAGCATAATGACGCCGATCTCCACCGTGACACCGGCAAGAGCAATAAACCCAACCGCCACAGCTACAGAAAAATTGTAATTCAGAAGGTACATCAGCCAAATGGACCCAACTACAGCGAGCGGCAAGGTACCTAAAATTATGGCAACCTCAGCAATGCTCCGGAAATTCATGTACAGCAGCACGATGATAATAGCCAAAGTCAGTGGCACCACATAGGTCAGCTTTTCCTTAGCCCGCAGCATATACTCATACTGGCCAGACCAGGTTACGGAGTAACCCGCGGGCAGTTCCAGCTCTCGCGCGACGGTCGCCATTGCCTGCTCGACATAGCTGCCTACGTCCACGCCGTCGATATCGACAAAGGTCCAACCATTGAGCCGCGCATTCTCGCTTTTGATGGCCGGTGGACCGTCTTCCACGTAGACATTCGCCACATCCGCCAGAGCGATGCGTTGACCACCAGGCGTGACAATGGGCAAGAGTGCGAGTTGCTCCGGCGAGTCGCGGTAATCCTGTGGATAGCGCAGATTCACCGGATAGCGCTCCAATCCCTCGATGGTCTGGGCCACGTTCATGCCGCCAATGGCGGTGGCTACCACCTGCTGAACGTCGGCAATATTGAGGCCGTAGCGCGCGGCCTGTTCCCGCTGGATATCCACCTTGATATAGCGCCCGCCCGCTACCCGTTCGGAGTAAACCGAGGCGGTACCGGGCACATCCTTGAGGATCTGTTCCAGTTGTTGGCCAACCTTCTGGATTTCCTTCAGGTCCTCGCCGGCCACCTTGATGCCCACCGGCGTCTTGATGCCGGTGGCCAGCATATCGATGCGTGTCTTGATGGGCATTACCCAGGCGTTAGTCAGGCCGGGAAATTGCACCAGCGCATCCAGCTCCTTCTTGAGCTTCTCCGTGGTCATACCCTCACGCCACTCCTCCCTCGGCTTAAGCTGGATAAAAGTCTCGATCATGGTCAGCGGTGCCGGATCCGTCGCCGTCTCGGCGCGTCCAATCTTTCCAAACACGGTTTTCACCTCTGGCACGGTGGCAATCAGCTTGTCGGTCTGCTGGAGCAGTTCTCTAGCCTTGCCAACAGATAGCCCAGGATAGGTAGTGGGCATGTACATGAGATCCCCTTCATCAAGATCGGGAATGAACTCGCTGCCGATTTTGTTCACCGGCCAGATCCCAATTAGGAAGATCAACACAGCGATAACAAGTGTTATTTTTGGAAAACGCAATACGGCTTTTAGCAGCGGCATATACCCCGCGATCAGAATCCTGTTAATCGGGTTTTTGCCT
>CATLZI010000239.1 GCA_950063125.1 uncultured Porticoccus sp.
AACTGGTATTGGAGCCGGCGCCCGATATTGCCGCCCATGCACTGAAAGAGTGGGCCGAAGAGCAAACCAAACTCGCCATAAGTCAATTTGCCAACCGGGAATTTGCCCGCATTATGGCTGCTCTGCGCGAGGCAAATATTGACAACCTGCAATTGCGCGAAGAATGCAGCGGTCTGAAGTGTCTCTGGGTCGGCAGTATACTCAACCTGTCGTCAGAGGACGTGCAGCGCAAAGACACCCAGATTCTGCTCCATCAATGGCTGGATGCGACCATTCGGCCCGAAGATGCCGATGACATAATCAATGGTCGGCTGCGCCATTCGTTGCGCTGGCTGAATTATGTGATAGTCGCACAGGCGCACCAGACAGATCGCCAGAAAGTCGAAGCGATGATTCTGGCCCAGTATTTTTATGCGGTACAACACTACATCAACCGCGATCTTCTCGCGGATATTTCCGATGTCTTTCTCGAGAAGAACCTGAAAACCAGCGAGCTGAAACTGCAACGGGTCAGAGGCCGCACGCAGCTTCACATTACGACCTATTACGAAGCACGCAATCACCTGGTGCGCGCAAAAAAACACTGGATGGAGGAGATACTGCAGGCCTGGGATTTCGATGACCTGCTGGAAAATGCGCAGCGGATGGTGGATGTCTGTTCGACCCGTATCAACGAAATCAATAATAAAAAGCGCTCCCTGGCCTCGATTCTTACCGACAGCCTGCTGGCGCTGATTGGTCTGTTTGCCATACTCGATCTCGCGCTTCAATTTGTTACCTACAGCCGGGAGATGGTGACTTCACCAACACTGAATTACTACGACGAGCGTACGTCGGGGCTGCTCAGCGTACTGGCGACCTGGAATATCGATCTTTTCATGGGAATTAATTTGCTGATTGTGGTTTTGCTGGGAGCGTTGTATGCGGTTCTCAAACTGCGTTAACGCTGCACTGTTATGTTCTCTGCTGCTGTCGGGTGTTGTTGCCGCCGGGCCTTTCACCGCAGTGGAGGTTTACACAGACTCATGGCCGCCATACGTGAACCGGGCGCCAGACAAGGAGCCCGGGGCCATCACACGTATTGTCGAGCTTGCCCTGCGCAATATGCGACTCGATCCGCAGTGGCAATATGTGGATTTTTCGCTGGCCTACGAAATGGTCAACAATAACGAAATCCGCCTGTCATTTCCGTATTTCGAAACGGCTCGCCGCAAGCAACTCTATCCCGATGTGCGCTTTTCTGCACCCCTGATGACAGTGGACAATGTGCTCTATTACAGCCGAGAGCACCGGGATTTTTCCTCACCGCCGGATTCTATCGGCGATCTTCGACTCGGTCGCGTGGCCGAGTATGCCTACGGTGAGAAATTCGAGGCATGGCTGGTCGGTGCCACGGAGTATCAGTCGGAAGTGCTCGCCCTGCGCGCTTTGTTCAACGGTGATATTGATCTGTTGCCCATGACCAGGCTCGTAGGGCAGGCATTGGTCCTGGAGCATTTCCCCTGGCAATACCGTTCCTTTCGCCATATCCCCGGCGAGGACTATCTGTCACAGGATACGGTTCATCTGGTGACCCACGACGATCCGCAGGGGGAGGCATTTATCAAGGCGTTCGATGAGGCACTGGAAAAGCTGGCAGGGGTGAACAAGCAGGACGAGGTGCAGGAAACCTCGCTGGATGCCGGGCGCAGTACTGGCTATGTGCGTCTGGTAGTGGGGGAGGGACATCCTGTGATCATCGGACAGACTCAGCGGCAGGGAGAGCATCCCGACAACCGCTACGTCATGATTCCGCCCGGCAGCCGCGGGCTGGTGCTGGATTGGAGTGATGCAGTATTTAAAGAGTTCAACTCCCCCAAACTATACGCTGCCATGGTGGCATTATCAAAAATCCGCATCGTCGATGGTCCTCACGTTGGTCGGGAGTTCTACGTCAAGAACCTGCACATCGAAATTGAATAGTTATGACCGGTTTTGAATTGCTGGGCTGGTTCGGCACCCTGCTTTACCTTGCCAATTATGCTTACCTCGCCTTCTATCCGCGCTGGCACAGACCCGTGTATTTCTCGGCCAACGGCGTTGCCGCCCTGTCTTTGGTGGTATCTTCTGCAGCCATTGCCTCCTGGCAGGCGGTGGGCATAAATTTTTTCTGGGCGGCGATCAGTGTCTGGTTGTTGATAGGTGGAAGTTTCAGGTTCGTAAGGGTAGGGCCAAGCGTTCTCACAGTCGGTGTCGGATTGTGTTGGGTGGCCGCGTTGCCCGCGCTATTCTGGCAATGGCAGTTGGCGGTGGCGATCATTGGCTGGAGCTCAACATTTGCCTTCAGTGCCGCCTATCTGTTGTTCGCCGCACGCCGACTGTCAATTGGCCCCTACCATCTATGGAATGCCTATGCGGCATTCGTACTACTGCCGCAGCTTTACCTAGACACCAACTGGCCGGTGCTGGCGATGGAAGTATGCTGGTTTGCCATTTCGCTATCGGCGCGTTTCAACCTACATCAGCCTGACGAACCGCGCTAGGGAGGCGGTTGGTTGGATACACCAAACGAAGAGGTCGGATGATAGCGCGTTGAATTTTAAAGTGGGCTGTGATTAAAAAGAACAGCTTTGCCGTGTCGTTCTGGAATCAGCGAACAGTGTTCTATTTATGGTCTATGTTAGGTAATTTGCCTTTTCTTGTTCATCACTGCCATGCAGAGGGCCGTTGGCTACTGCCTGAAAGACGCCGATTGACACCTCCTGCCGGCATCCGATAATGTCCGTTGCTCCTGTCTTAAACCCGGCAAAAGTTTCCGATGAAGTGGTACCTCTGTCGTTATCTTCATTCGCAAAGCCGCCTCGCGCAGTTTCTGCGCTTCGCCACCGTTGGGTTGAAGATGTCTTTGATCGACGTTGGTGGTACTTACCTGCTGCCTTGGCTGTTTGGTATGAAGCTACATGTCGCCCGCATCATTTCGCTGACCACAGCAATCATGGTGGGCTATCTGCTCAACCGTTACTTCACTTTCGGGCGCGGCCAGCGCGGCAGCTTTCATCGCCAGATGGCCGGACATTTCGGCGTTCATACCACTGGAGGGCTTCTCAACTACGCCGTGTTCAGCGGCGTAATTGCGCTGGGTCACAGTCATCTTATCCAGCCGCAGTCACTGCTTCTGTTGCCACTGGTTGCTATCTGGATCGGTGGAATGGTCGGCCTGGCATTCAACTTTTCTGTGTCCAGCAGGCTGGTGTTCAGCAACCGGGCGGAAAACCCCGGTGCGGCTTCATGAGAGATGCTTTCCTGCTCAGTGTGCGACTGCACACGCGCTGGTTTATTGAAGCCTTCGGGACAGAAGGTCGTCGCGCTGCGCCACTAGGTCCCCGGCGGCTGGCCGTCCTGCTGATACTGTTTCCGCTGTTCCTGTTGTTGCAGGCCATACACTGGCTGGGTTTTCTGCTCGACGAGCTGTTTTTTTCCGGCTGGCGCCGCGTTGAAATCCGCCAGCCACTGTTCATCAGTGGCGTGCCCCGCAGTGGAACGACTTTCCTGCACCGCACACTGGCTCGCGATACGGCCAGTTTCACTACCTTTCATACCTGGGAAGCACTGTTAGCCCCATCGGTTTCCGAGCGGAAACTGTTTGGTCTGTTCGCCGCCCTGGATCGGTTGCTCGGCAGACCATTGCAGCGGCTCGGAGATACAATTACCCGTCGGGTGACGGGTGGTTTTGCCCACATTCACGAGG
>CATLZI010000240.1 GCA_950063125.1 uncultured Porticoccus sp.
CACTTGAAATTATATATTCGGTTAGGAGTATCAATTCTCTACTTGAGGGTAGAAGAGTTGATGTCGTTCATTCAAATACGCTTGCTGTAATGTCTGGTGCATTATGGGCAAGGCTACGTCGTGTGCCCCATGTATGGCATGTCCACGAGATTATTGAGCGGCCATCAATTGTCAGAAAAACCTACGCTTTACTGTTGCATCTATTCGCAGATAAGGTGATGTGCAATTCACACGCAACAGCAGAACACTTGTATAAAGACAATCCCTCGCTTAGAAACAAGTCCATTGTTATCTGGAATGGTCTGGAGGTATCAGACGACATAGGGACTAGCGGGAAACAAAATATTCGCAAAGAACTCGGGCTGAAACCTGATGATGTTTTAATAACGCTAGTGGGCAGGATTAATCGGTGGAAAGGCCAGCGTTTGCTTGTTGCTGCAGCTGAGATGCTGGAAAATGCCGGTTTTAAAAATGTTAAGTATCTGATTGTTGGAGGCCCCCCGCTAGGAAATAGCCAGTATCTTGAAGAGCTAGAGCGTGATATTTCTAATTCAGCTGCTGGGTTGGATATTTCAATTATTCCCTTTACAAATGATATTTGGCCTGTCTGGACAGCAACAGATATTGCTGTTGTTCCTTCGACAGAGCCTGAACCCTTTGGAATGGTCGCACTAGAAGCTATGGCAGCAAGGAAACCGGTTGTCGCTTCCTCATTTGGTGGTGTTGTTGAGATCATTGTTGATGGAGTTACAGGGTGCCTATTTGAGCCAGGGAATGTCTTGGCGCTTGCAAAAAAATTAGAAATGCTGATTACAAGTGATCGTAGGCGTATTGAAATGGGTGAGGCGGGATATGCTCGTTTGCAGGAAGTCTTTAGTATCAATAACTATGTGGTGTCGATTGAAAATACTTATCATGAGTCACATGTTGGTACCTGAATCAGAACAATGTAGTAGTCTACTAATTCCGGACAGTAACGTAGGTGGTAAAATTGCCAAACATAAGCAATGTGTCAGACGGCCAGTTAGTGCCTTTTTTCTTCTGAATTCAAACAGAAAACAGCCTGCCTAGTGTATGATTTGCCTTGTGATGGCGTTTATCCTTCTTAAGCTATCCTGGGATACCAGCACTAGCTTCTACCCAGGTTATGGATGTCATTAAAAACTGTGGCAGCACACTAAGGCAGTTCCAGCAATTTTCCTCGCCTGTATGTTGTCTCGTTCTATTGGTGATGCAGTGATAATAGCTAAAATTATTGTAATTTCCGCAGTTACCACGTCACTTCTTCATCTTCTAATGGTGCAAATACGGAATGCACCAGAATAAAACTCAAGTATGAAAATTCATAAAAGACATCTTACGATTCTAGGCATTCGAGGCGTTCCAGCTGAGCACGGTGGTTTTGAAACCTTTGCAGAGCGGCTGTGCCAGTATCTGGTGACAAGAGGTTGGGATGTGACGGTGTATTGCCAAGAGCAGGGCCGCGGACCCGTATACAGTTCAGTCTGGCACAGTGTGAACCGGGTTCATATTCCGATCAATCGGGAGGGCCCGCTAAGCACAGTGCTGTTTGATCTGAGAGCTGTTTGGCATGCACTGGGGCAGGATGGTCTGTTCCTTACGCTTGGCTATAACACGGCGCTATTTAATATCCTGCAACGCATGAAGGGGCAGGTGAATATCATCAATATGGATGGGATTGAATGGCGCAGGGACAAGTGGGGGCCGTTTGCCAGAGCATGGTTCTGGCTGAATGAACGCATTGGTTGCTGGGTGGGAAATCATCTGATTGCTGACCATCCAAAAATCAAACAACACCTCGCGACCCGTGTGAATGCCGATAAAATTTCTATGATTCCCTATGGCGGCGATGAGGTGCTCGAAGCAGATGTTAGCGCCCTGGCCACTTATGGCCTTGAGCCGGGTAGGTATTCGGTGGTCATTGCGCGTCCAGAGCCGGAGAACTCATTCCTGGAAATGGTACAGGCTTTTAGTTGTAAGCGTCGCCATCACAGATTGGTGGTGCTCGGCAATTTTGACCCGGAGAAGAATCGCTATCACCGCCAGGTAATCGAGGCCGCGAGTGCAGAGGTCCTGTTCCCCGGGGCTATCTATGAAGCCCCGGTTGTGCAGGCTTTAAGGTATTTCAGTCGCTTTTATCTGCATGGTCATCGCGTTGGTGGCACTAACCCTTCACTAGTCGAAGCCCTGGGCGCAGGCTGTGCGGTGATTGCCCGCGATAATCCGTTTAACAGGTGGGTCGCTGGTCCTGATGCCGCTTACTTCAACGATGAGCCAGCTTGCGCAGTATTATTTGATCAATTACTGGCCAATGACACAGCGATTTCTCGGATGAAGTCGGCCAGCCGAGCGCGCTTTCACGAGCGTTTTACTTGGCCACAGGTGTTGCACGAGTACGAAGAGCTGCTGACCCGTTGGTACCCAAGCAAATAAAATGAGTACGTTATGACTTCTCGCATTCTGGTCACCGGCGGTGCTGGCTTTATTGGTTCAGCGGTTATTCGCGAGCTGTTGACCCAAACATCCTGTGTTGTGGCAAACGTGGACAAGTTGACCTACGCTGGCAATCTGGAGTCGTTGGCCTCAGTGTCCGAGTCGCCCCGTTACCATTTCTATCAAGTGGATATTTGTGATGCTGCTGCACTGGATTCGGTGTTTGCCGAGTTCAAGCCGACGGCGGTGATGCATTTGGCTGCTGAATCACACGTCGACCGTTCCATCGACGGTCCGGCGAATTTTATCCAGACTAATATCGTCGGTACCTATAGCTTGCTGGAAGCCGCCCACCGTTATTGGCGCGGGCTGCCAGAAGAGAAGAGGGCGGCTTTCCGTTTCCACCATATCTCCAGCGATGAGGTGTATGGCGACCTTGAGGGGGGGGAAGACCTGTTCACCGAAATCACACCTTATTCCCCGAGTTCACCGTATTCTGCATCCAAGGCTAGTGCAGACCATTTGGTTCGGGCATGGCATCGCACCTACGGCTTGCCCATTCTGGTGACCAACTGCTCCAATAATTATGGGCCATACCACTTCCCGGAAAAACTGATTCCCCATGTGATTCTCAACGCCTTGTCGTGTAAACCGCTACCGGTCTATGGTGACGGTTCGCAGGTTCGGGACTGGCTCTATGTGGAAGACCACGCGCGTGCCCTGATTGAGGTCTTAAATCGCGGCGCCGTGGGGGAAACCTATAATATTGGCGGCCACAATGAGCAACAAAATATTGAGGTTGTAACAGCCATCTGTGAGCTGCTGGAGGAGCTGGCACCCGGCAAACCAGAAGGGGTTGATGCCTATGGGGACTTAATCACGTTTGTGGCAGACCGGCCGGGCCATGACCGGCGTTATGCTATCGACGCGTCAAAAATTCAGCGAGAATTGGACTGGGTGCCCGCAGAAACTTTCGAGAGCGGTCTGCGCAAGACCGTTCAGTGGTATCTCGATCATCCGGGGTGGTGGCAGCGCATTCTCTCCGGTGCCTATAGGCTTGACCGCATCGGCACAGCTAAATCGCAATAAACAGTGGCTGAGTTACAGGGGGTAGAATTGTCGCCTGTGATCAAGCTGATTTTGGATATAAGGTATGAACAACTATAAAGGCATTATTCTGGCGGGAGGTTCGGGTACACGGTTGCATCCGATTACCCTTGGGGTTTCTAAGCAGTTGCTGCCCGTCTATGACAAACCATTGATTTACTACC
>CATLZI010000241.1 GCA_950063125.1 uncultured Porticoccus sp.
CAGCCCGGAAGTGGTATTGATGGACGAGCCCTGTTCGGCTCTGGACCCGATTGCCACCGCCAAGATCGAAGAGCTGATCAGGGAGCTGAGCGAATCCTACACCATTGCAATCGTTACTCACTCGATGCAGCAGGCCGCCCGGGTTTCCCAGCGCACCGCCTATTTCCACCTTGGCTGGCTGGTTGAAATGAACGACACAGACACCGTCTTCACCAAGCCGCAACACGAGCTGACGGAATCCTACATTACCGGCCGCTTTGGTTAAGGAGCAGAGGATGGACAACTTGAATCTCGACCAACATATTTCCAGACAATTTAATGACGACTTGGAAGAAATCAGGACCAGCATGCTGGAAATGGGCGGCCTGGTGGAAAGGCAGGTAGCCGATGCGATTCGCGCCCTGGAGGATGCCGACAGCACCCTGGCGGATAAGGTCATGGAGGTAGAATCCAGAATAGATTCCATGGAGATGGACATCGATGACACCTGCACCACACTGATTGCCCGGCGCCAGCCGGCGGCCAGTGATCTGCGGATGGTACTCGCCGTGTCCAAGACGCTCCGGGATCTGGAGAGGATCGGCGACGAAGCCAATAAAATTGCCAAAATGGCAATTCTGCTCTCCGAGCAGGGCAGTGCGCCCCGGGGTTATACCGAGGTGCGCCATATTGGCAATTGCGTGCGCAAGATGCTCAATGATGCACTGGATGCCTTTTCCCGCTTTGATGCAGAATCCGCTATCGCCACCATGAAAGAAGACCGTCAGGTGGATATGGACTACAAGTCTGCCTTGCGTGAAATGATCACCTACATGATGGAAGACCCCCGCAGTATTTCACGCTCCATGAATATTCTCTGGACACTGCGTTCTCTGGAGCGTATTGGTGACCACGCCAAGAATATCTGTGAGCATATTGTCTATCTGGTTCAGGGCCGGGATATCCGGCATCGCGACCCCGATTGAATCACCGTAGCGACACGGCCAGACTCACTTTAAAAAACCGGACTAAAAATCCGGTTTTTTTGTGTGGCAACTGACCGTACACTTGTCTGCTGAAATAGCCCTGCGGAGTAGGTTCAGTGAAAGAACTGTTCGAGAAAAATGTTGCCTGGGCCGCGGCCCAGAAAGAGAAAGACCCCACCTTTTTTGAACGGCTTTTAAAACAGCAAACCCCGGAGTATTTGTGGATCGGCTGTTCCGACAGCCGGGTGCCGGCCAACGAGATCGTCGGCCTGATGCCCGGTGAATTATTTGTCCACAGAAATGTGGCCAATATGGTGGTGCACAGCGATCTCAACTGCCTGTCGGTGATGCAGTTCGCAGTCGAATATCTCAAGGTCAAGCATGTGATAGTGACTGGTCACTATGGCTGCGGTGGTGTTAAAGCGGCCGTTATGAAGCAAAATCTGGGATTGATCGACCATTGGCTGCTGAATGTTCAGGATGTGCAGTATATCCATCAGACCTACCTTACCGATGATGCCGATAAAGACCGGGTCATTGATCAGGTTTGTGAGTTAAATGTCATTGAACAGGTGGTCAATGTCTGTAAAACCAATATCATCCGGGATGCCTGGACCCGCGGTCAGCCGCTGACAGTGCACGGCTGGATATACGGTATCGCCGATGGTTTGCTGCGTGACCTGAATATGAACATCAGTTGTCGTGAAGAAATGCGCAACGTCTATCACGCGGCTGTCGAAGGCATCAAACAACGCTATGCCGAACCCTCCTGATCCCGCATACAAGACCGAAACTATGAGCAATTTGGACGCCCCGGTTTTGCTATCCATGGAAGGAGCGGTAGCTCGCATCCTTCTCAATAACCCAGCCAAACACAATTCACTGACTGACACTGGTATTGATCTGTTTATTGATTGCCTGAATCAGGTGGACGCCAACCGGGATATCCGGGTCCTGGTGGTTACTGGTCAGGGGGAGAAAACCTTTTGTGCTGGTGCATCGCTGGAAGAAATGACCTCAGGTGATATGACCGGTGATAAATTTGAGACGCTTACCGATCGCCTAACAGCCATGCCCATGCCGGTTATCTGTGCCCTCAATGGCAGTGTCTACGGAGGCGGCTCGGAAATCGCTTTGTGTTGTGATTTTCGGATAGGTGTTTACGGCATGCGGCTCAAGGTGCCTGCCGCGGAAATCGGTCTCTGCTATCCGCCGAACGGCATCCGTCGCTATGTGAAACGCCTGGGTGTCACCACGGCCAAACGGATTCTGGTTGCGGCGGAAGTGCTGGATGCAGAAATGCTGTTGCGGGCCGGTTACCTGACGCATCTGGTGCTTCAGGATGAGCTTGAGGTGGAAACCTCGAAACTGGTGGACACATTGACACCACTCTCACCGACCACGGTAGCGGCCATGAAACAGCTCTGTGATCAGATGGCGGACGGTAATCTTGATCTTGCCAGAGTCCTTGCTGTCCCCTCGCAATGTCCCCGCTCCGGGGATCTGAAAGAGGGGCTGGCGGCGCGACGGGAAAAGCGCCAACCGAATTTTGCCCGCCGTTAATCATCCGGTAGCGAAAACAACGCCGTATTGCCGCCGCGGGCGGGGGTATTTTCCGTGCGGGTTTTCTCGGTCGCAAAGGCCATCAGGTAGTGGGGGCCTCCGGCTTTCGGGCCCGTACCGGAGAGTCCGCAACCGCCAAAGGGATTGCTGCCCACCACGGCACCCACCATGTTGCGGTTGATATACGTATTGCCCACCCGGGTATGGCTGAACACATAGTCGGCAAACCGTTTCAGGCGGCTTTGAATTCCCAGTGTCAGGCCAAAACCACTGTCGTTGATTTGCGCCAGTACCCGGTCAATATCTGCGGCGCGATAGCGGATCACATGGAGGATAGGCCCGAACACCTCCTCGGGCAGTTGCGCCAGTGAGTCGATCTCAACCAGATGTGGTGCCACAAAATACCCTCGCGAGGGTATCTGCTCCGTTTTCAGACTCCCCAGTAATGTGCCTTCCCGACTTATCCGCTCGATATGGGCTATCAGGGTATCCCTGGCGCGCCCGTCAATCACCGGGCCTATATCGGTAGCCAGGCTGGCAGGATTGCCGACCTTCAGGGTTTGCAGTGCGCCGGTAAGTGTCGTCAGCAGGTCATCGGCAATATCGTCCTGAATAAACAGCACTCGCAGTGCCGAGCAACGTTGCCCGGCACTGAGGAAGGCCGAAGAAATCACATCATCCACCACCTGTTCCGGCAGGGCGGTGGAATCCACCAGCATGACATTCTGGCCACCGGTCTCCGCGATAAGCGGCACAATGGCACCGGGGCGACGGGCCAGCTGTCGCTGGATGATTTTGGCCGTAGCGCTGGACCCGGTAAAGGCAACGCCGGCAATCCGTGGGTCCGGCAGCAACCGTTCGCCCAGTTTCGCGCCCTCGCCGGGCAGGAGGTGTAACACATCGACTGGCACACCGGCCCGATGGAACAGCTCTGTGGCTTTGGCTGCCACCAGCGGTGTCTGCAGGGCGGGTTTGGCGATCACCGCATTGCCTGCCACCAATGCCGCTGCGGTCTGCCCGGTAAAAATGGCCAGCGGGAAATTCCATGGACTGATGCAGAGAAACACGCCGCGGCCTTCGAGACAGAGCTGGTTGCTCTCTCCGGTGGGGCCGGGCAGATCGATACCCCCGGAAAACCGGTAGCGGGCCTGCAGGGCGTAATAGTGGC
>CATLZI010000242.1 GCA_950063125.1 uncultured Porticoccus sp.
ATAATAACCGGCAGTCCATCGTCAAAACACAATTCCTCTCCCGTAAACCGGTGGTGGTCTGGTAGCGGGTGGAGAATCGGCTCGAACCCCAGTGATGTCAGGGTATGGGCAAATCTGGCGGGATTTCCGATCCCGGCAACAGCATGTACCCTGCGGCCAAGGGACCAACTGCCGACAGCCACCGATGTGCCAGTGGCCAGTTGCCGGAAATGCACGGGTGACAACTTGAAGGTTCCCTGGTGGGGAATCCCCAGACTGGCTACCGTTTCGTTTACCACCACAAAGTCTGCCGTCTGCAGCCGCGATAACGGCTCTCGCAGTGGCCCCGCAGGCAGGCAATGGCCATTGCCTGTGCCGCGCTCACCGTCCATCACCACGATTTCAATATTCCGGGGCAATCGATAATGCTGCAAGCCATCGTCGCTGAAAATCAGGTTGCAGCCGGTCTTTTCCAACAGATATCGGGCCGCCCGATAACGATCCGGATCCACCACCACCGGACACAGCGATGACAGCAGCAAGGGCTCGTCACCGACATTATCCGCTGTAGAGGTGTCGGTAACCCGCTGCGGATACTGGGTTGCTGAACCGCCATAACCACGGCTGATAATACCCGGGCGGTAACCCTGCGCCTGAAAAATTACCACCAGCGCGGCCAGTAACGGGGTTTTTCCGGTGCCGCCGACGCTGATATTACCCACCACAATCACGGGGATCGGCAGGGGACAAGGGGGTTTAATCCGCCGGTAATAAAAACGCCGGCCACTGCTGACAGCCCGGAACAACCAGGATAACGGCAGCAGCAACAGGGCCCAGCTCATCGGCCGATACCAGGCCCTTTCCAGTGACAGACGGAGGTTCATGGCCGCGGCGCCCGGTCAGATAGCCTGATGGGGTTCGTCACTAAATTGCTTTTGATGCAACTGCGCATAGCGACCGTTCATGGCCAGTAATTCACTGTGAGTGCCCTGTTCGACGATCCGTCCCTGATCCATCAACATAATACGATCGGCGTTCTCGATGGTGCTGAGGCGGTGGGCAATGACGAACGTGGTGCGCCCTTTCATCAACTGCTCGAAGGCTTTCTGGATGTGGTGTTCCGATTCGGTATCAAGGGCCGAAGTCGCCTCGTCCAGAATCAGCACCGGGGCATTCTTCAGCAATGCGCGGGCAATCGCCAGCCGCTGCCGCTGGCCGCCGGACAACATGATGCCCTCGTCACCGATCTGGGTATCGAAACCGTCTGGAAGACGATCGATAAACTCCAACGCGTGTGCAGCACCGGCCGCCTCGCGCACCGCCGACGACGGGTTTTCACCCAGCGCACCGTAGGCAATATTGTTGTAAATCGTGTCGTTGAAGAGCGTTACGTTCTGCGACACCAGGGCGATATGACTGCGCAGGTTGTCGAGGGTGTAATCCCGAATATCGATCCCGTCCAGCAGGATCGTTCCTTCACGGTGATTGTAAAAACGGGGGATAAGATTCACCAAAGTGGTTTTGCCACTGCCGGACTGGCCCACCAGCGCAATCACCTCGCCCGGCTTGACCTCCAGATCAATTCCGTTCAGCACCTTGCCAGCTTCTTCGGAGTAGGCAAAACTGACATTGTTGAACTGAAAATGCCCATTGACACGCGTCTTCTCCACTGTGCCAAGATCCGGCTCATCGGGTTCATCGAGGGTGGAAAAAATTGTGCCCGCCGCCGCGATGCCTTTTTGAACATTGCTGTTCACCTCAGACAGCTGGCGAATCGGTTTGGCCAGCAAGGCGGCTGAACCAAGAAACTGGACAAATTCGCCACCGCTCATGTTGGCCAGCACACTGGGGTCCAATGCCAGCCACATCAATAGTGACAACGCCATCGCAACCAGTAACTGAATTACGGGCGTGCTGATGCCCTCCGCCACGGCCATTTTCATTTGCTGGCGACGATTGTAATTACTGGCGTTGTGCATGCGCTCACGCTCGTATTCGACGCCACCAAACAGGTGCATTTCACGATAGCCACTGACCGCCTCCTGGGTCACATGGGTCACGTTACCGACCGATGACTGAATACGGCGACTGAGCAACCTGAACCGATTGCTGATATAGCCCACTACCCCGCCAATCAGCGGCAGCACGATGACAAAAATGGCCGCCAGGCGCCAGTTCAGGTAAAACAGGTATGAAATCAGGCCAATGACCAGTGCACCCTCACGGATAATGACTTTCAGTGAATTGGTAACGGCGTTGGTCACCTGAGCCACATGGAAGGTAATACGGGAAATCAGGTGGCCAGACATGTTGGTATCAAAAAAACGGCTGGGCAATGTGGTGTATTTGTTGAATAAATGGGTGCGCAGATTATGAACCAGAATCTGGGTCACATAGGTCATGCAGTAACCGCCCACAAAAAACCCGATGCCGCGGGTAACCGCAATCATGAACATGATCACCGGGATAATCCAGCGACTCTCGGCGAGGGCATTGTCCCCACCCAGTAAACCGGCCAGCCAGGACGTCGAGCCTTTTCCCATATCGGCCATCTGACCAGGCAGAGCAGCTGATTCTCCGGAGATGGTGTTGATAACATTAACGGTATAGCCGAACAGGTCTATAAACGCCACTTCCATGGCAGAGAACAACACCAGACCCACGATGCTGAGCAGGAAAATACCCCAGTAATTCTTCAGATAGGAAAGTAATCGCAAATAGACCTGCAGACCGGACATCTCAGGGTGTTCGGTATCGGGAATGGTGGTGGCCACTGTGACTCCTCAGGATTCGCCGTCGGGCTGTATGGTAGTGATTTTCAGATGAATAAAGCCCATTCTACCTGCAGCATCCATCGCTGTAACCACCGCCTGGTGGGTTGCATTGGCATCGGCGGTAATAATCAGCGGCAAATCGGTATTGCCGGCTGAGACGTCGTGCAGTGCTTTCATCAGGGTATCGGCTTGACGATTGATCAGTAACTGCCCATTGACGCTATAGGCACCATCCCGGTCGATCAGCACTTCGATCTGGTCGGGTGGCAACTCTGTCAGAGAGCCATCGGCCTTCGGCAAATCAAGCACCAGATGAGATTCCCGGGTAAACGTCGTGGACACCATAAAAAAAATCAGCAGCAGAAAAACCACATCAATCAAGGGTGTCAGGTTGACGCCATTCTCGAGTTTTCGCTGCCTGCGGAACTTCACCCGGCGCTGGCCTCATCACTGCGCATCACTCGGTCGCCATGAATTGCGTCCACCAGTTTAATGGCCTGATCTTCCATTTCCACAACCAGGCTATCAACGCGCCGCTCAAAGAAACGGTGAAACACCATGGCCGGAATAGCCACTGTCAAACCCGCGGCCGTGGTGATCAGTGCCTCGGAAATACCACCGGCAAGTACCCCTGCATTGCCGGTGCCTTCGATCATGATCGCTGTAAATACCTTGATCATGCCGATAACGGTGCCCAGCAGACCGAGCAATGGCGCAATGGCGGCGACGGTTCCCAACGGGGAGAGATTCTTCTCCAGATTGTGAATCACCTGGTTCGCGGCTTCCTCGATACTGTCCTTCATGACCTCACGACCGTGGCCAGAATTGCTGATACCCGCCGCCAGAATGGTGCCGAGTGGTGATGAACTGCGCAACTGGTGAAGGTTCTCCTTGCTCAGTTGATTCTGTTTCATCCAGTGCCA
>CATLZI010000243.1 GCA_950063125.1 uncultured Porticoccus sp.
CTCGAGACACTTTCCTGACAACAATGATTCCGGGACTAACCCGAGAGACCCCGTCTCTCGGGCACTCGGCTGAGGACTTTGTTCTTCCTGCCGGGGTAAAACGCATCGCTGCTGCCGTCGAATATGACGGCAGCGCTTTTTGTGGTTGGCAACGGCAGCGACACAGCCCCAGTGTGCAGGCCTCAGTGGAAGCAGCCCTGTCTAGGGTCGCCAATGAGCCCATATCGGTCGTCTGTGCCGGGCGCACGGATACCGGTGTACACGGGACCAACCAGATCATTCATTTTGATACTGCTGCGAAGAGGTATAATCGCAACTGGCTACTCGGAGGTAACGCCAATTTACCTTACGGGATAAGATTGCACTGGGTGGCCGAACAAACAGCAGACTTTCATGCGCGTTTCAGTGCCACAGCCAGAACCTACAGATACCTGATTAGCAATCAGGCTCAGCGTTCCGCGCTTTTCTACCATGGATTGAGTTGGGAGAAGCGGCCGCTGAATGCGCCTGACATGCATCGGGCCATTCAGCACTTGATCGGAGAACATGATTTCAGTTCCTTTCGCGCTGCAGGCTGTCAGTCCAACTCGCCAAATCGCAACATCCACCGAGCCAGGGTTTGGCGACAGGCAGACCTTGTCATTGTTGAAATAACCGCAAATGCGTTTCTTCACCATATGGTCCGCAATATTGTTGGAGCATTGCTCTGTATCGGTCGTCGCGACAGATCAAAAGACTGGTTGCAAGAGCTGCTATTGCTGCGGGATCGTACTAAAGCGCCGCCAACAGCCCCGCCTAACGGTTTGTATCTGGTGAGGGTGAACTACCCCGACTGTTTTGACGTACCTCTATTTGTGCCGGGTCCTCAATTTATTGCAGAAGCCTGAGCGGAGAAGGGCGGTGCTCAATAGCCGCAATCAGTGCTTTTTTGCTACAATCCTTTTAGAATCAATGGGGCGCATAGTGAAACGAACTCGTGTCAAAGTCTGCGGTATAACCCGACCGGAAGATGCACGTGTTGCTGCCGCTGCCGGAGTTGATGCAATAGGTCTGGTGTTTTATGCAAAAAGCCCCAGATTTGTGGGCCTATCCGATGCCGCAGTCATCTCAGCCGAAGTGGGTCCCTTTGTCACAACGGTCGGTTTGTTTGTCAATGCTCTACAGCAACAGGTGGCAGAGACACTTGAGAGAGTGGGGCTGCAACTTCTCCAGTTCCACGGTGATGAGGACGATGAGTACTGCCGGCAGTTTGGCAGACCGTTTATCAAAGCTATAAGAATGGCGCCGGACCTGAATCTGTCAAAGGAGCTGGCGCGGTTCCCCAGCGCGAGCGGATTTCTGTTTGATGCCTGGCATAAAGACAAGTATGGCGGTACCGGAGAAACGTTTGCGTGGCGGCGTCTGCCATCGGGTTCAGATTTCCCGCTGATTCTGGCGGGGGGGTTGAACCCCGGGAATGTGGCCGATGCCATTTCCCAGGCCCGACCCTACGCAGTAGATGTGAGTGGCGGTGTGGAGACGGCTCCGGGCATTAAATCCGCCAGACTCATAGAGCAGTTTATTGCCCGCGCTTCAGCCGGGTAACACCTCGGAGAACACAGTGAACAAGAAAGCCTCGATTGATTTTAACCAGATGCCGGATGCTCATGGCCATTTCGGCCCCTACGGTGGACGCTTTGTTTCTGAAACCCTGATTTATGCACTGGATGAGCTGGAGAGTATCTATCGCAGTTTAAAGGATGACCCCGAATTTCAGGCCCAGTTTGATTATGACCTTGCCCATTATGTGGGGCGGCCATCGCCGCTGTATTTTGCGGAACGCTGGACCAGGGAAACCGGTGGTGCAAAGCTGTTTCTCAAGCGTGAGGACCTGAATCATACCGGTGCACACAAAATCAACAATACTATCGGGCAGGCGTTGCTGGCCAAGCATACTGGCAAGCAACGAGTAATTGCTGAAACCGGCGCTGGTCAACACGGTGTGGCCACGGCCACTGTAGCTGCCCGTCTTGGTCTGGAATGCCATGTGTTCATGGGTGAGGAAGACATCCAGCGCCAGTCCCTTAATGTCTACCGTATGAAGCTGCTCGGCGCGACGGTCGTGCCCGTCACCTCCGGTTCCAGAACGCTCAAGGATGCCATGAATGAAGCGCTACGCGACTGGGTGACCAATGTGGATGACACGTTTTATATCATTGGTACCTGTGCAGGTCCCCATCCCTATCCGGAGTTGGTGAGAAACTTTCAATCTGTGATTGGTCGGGAGGCCCGTCAACAGTCATTGGCCCAAACGGGTAAATTGCCGGATGCGTTAGTCGCCTGTGTGGGCGGAGGATCAAACGCCATCGGTCTGTTTCACCCGTTTCTGGCAGACGAATCGGTTGCGATGTACGGTGTGGAAGCTGGCGGGTTTGGCCTCGGCACAGGTAAGCATGCTGCACCACTGAACGACGGCATTCCCGGCGTTCTCCATGGTAATCGTACTTACCTGATGGAAGATGAAAACGGGCAGATTATTGAAACCCACTCTATCTCAGCTGGACTGGATTACCCTGGAGTTGGCCCGGAGCATTCCTGGTTGAAAGATATCGGTCGTGTCAAATACGTGGCTATTGACGACGATGAGGCGATGGATGCCTTTCGTCATCTCACCAGAATCGAAGGTATCATGCCGGCCCTGGAGTCCAGCCATGCGATTGCCTATGCTGAAAAACTGGCTCGCCAGATGGATCCAGATCAGACCATTGTCGTGAATCTTTCCGGACGCGGTGACAAAGATATTCTGACGGTTGCAGAAATCGATGGCATCACTTTGTAATCATGCATTAATAAAAAAGAAGTTGGAAAATTGTCTGTGAACAGGATTAAACAACGTTTTGAAGTTCTTAAACAACAGGGCCGCAAGGCCCTGATTCCTTATGTAGTATTGGGTGATCCCGCCGCGGATGTGACGTTGCCGGTGATGCATGCTCTGGTCGAAAATGGTGCCGATATTCTCGAGCTCGGGGTTCCTTTTTCAGATCCGACTGCCGAGGGGCCGGTGATTCAGAAGGCCCATGAGCGTGCCTTGGCCCATGGCAGTAGTCTGCGTGACGCGTTGACACTGGTGAAACAATTCAGGGAGGCCAATCTCACCACTCCGGTCATTCTGATGGGGTACGCCAATCCCATAGAGCGGCTGGGCTATCAGCATTTTATTGAGCTTGCCCTCGATGCCGGGATTGATGGGGTCCTGACAGTCGATCTTCCCCCTGAGGAAGCGGGGGAATTCAATCAACAGCTTAGTGAAGCAGGTATTGAAAATATTTTTCTCTTGGCGCCCACCAGCAGTGACAAGCGACAGAAGATGGTCGCAGAAATGGCCGGTGGCTTTATTTATTATGTCTCGCTGAAAGGTGTGACCGGTGCGGGTAATCTCGATGTGGTGTCAGTGAAACAGCATGTGGACCATATCCGTACGTTGACTGACCTGCCAGTCTGTGTAGGATTCGGGATTAAAGATGGTGCCTCAGCGCGCGCTGTTGCCGACCTCTCCGATGGCGTGGTGGTTGGTAGTGTGCTGGTGAGTAAAATGGCTGAGCTGGCTGCGCGCGGTGAAACGTCACCACAAACTTTTTCAAAGGCAGTTTCAAGCC
>CATLZI010000244.1 GCA_950063125.1 uncultured Porticoccus sp.
CCGGGACTGGAAGAAGGGAGGGCACGGCAATAACATTTATTTGAGTGATGCCATCATTCAGTCCTGCGATACCTTTTTTTACGATGTGGGCGTCAAAATGACGATTGATGTGATGTCGCTCTACGGCAACCGGTTTGGTTTCGGCCATAAAACCGGATTGGATATGCCCTCCGAGCGGTCGGGGATCATGCCTTCACGGGCCTGGAAACGGGAGGCAAAAGGGTTGGCATGGTATCCCGGGGATACGGTCAATACCTCCATTGGGCAGGGCTTTACGCTGGTCACACCAATGCAGATGGCTGTGGCCGCCGCCAGGTTGGCCAGCCGTGGTGAAATAAGGCCCCCGCAATTGGTGCGCAAGAATGGGGGGAATCTACCGCCAGCCGGTATGATCAGAGCCTCAGACAGAAACTGGGATTATGTGCATGAGGCGATGCAGGAGGTTGTGCACGGTCAGCGTGGTACGGCCAAGGTGATCAATAAGGATCTCGATTATCATATTGCTGGCAAAACCGGTACTGCTCAGGTGATCGGTATCAAGCAGGATGAAGAATATGATCGTGAACTTGTCGCTGAGCGAAATCGGGATCACGCCTTGTTTATCGCTTTTGCCCCTGTGGAAAACCCCCGCATTGCTGTATCTGTAATTGTCGAAAATGGGGAGCACGGCAGCTCGACGGCCGCACCTCTCGCGCGCCAGATAATCGACGCATACATGGCACTGTACCCGCAAAGTCTGTCAGAGGAGTTCAATGAGTCAGAGTGATTTTGTTCGGCGGATGGGCTCTGGTGGATCGGCAATTTATTGTGGCCCCAGTCAATGGCGGCGTCTCCATGTGGACATCCCCCTCTTGTCCCTATTGTTGGTGTTGGCCATAGCGGGCCTGTTTGTTCTCTACAGTGCCAGCGGTCAGAATACTGCTTACGTGCACCGCCAGTTGGTCCACTATGGTATCGGGTTACTGGTGATGCTGACGGTGGCCCAGATCCCTCTTCGACTGCTGGATCGGTGGGCGATACTCCCTTATCTTTCGGGTGTTTTGCTGTTGATAGGCGTGTTGTTTTTTGGCGTTGGGGCGAAGGGTGCCCAGCGTTGGCTGGAAATTGGGGGGTTCCGTTTTCAGCCATCGGAAATTCTCAAAATTGCGATTCCATTGATGCTGGCGAGTTATCTGGGCAAACGTTCGGTACCGCCACAATTCAAGCACGTGTTTTTCGCCCTGCTATTTATTCTGGTTCCTCTGGTACTGGTCGGAATGCAGCCCGATCTCGGCACAGCCATACTGATTGGTGCCGCCGGTTTTTTTGCGCTTTTTTTGGCCGGCTTGCCGAGACGCTATCTGATATTTGCCTTGTTGCTGGCGGCATGCCTCTTACCGTTAATGTGGTTTTATCTTTTATACGATTATCAGCGGCAGCGAATCCTGACGCTGTTTAATCCCGAGGCTGATCGGCTCGGTGCGGGATGGAATATCATCCAGTCCACAATTGCTATCGGCTCGGGTGGCGTTGACGGCAAGGGCTGGACTCTGGGCACTCAGTCCCAGCTTGATTTTCTTCCAGAGGGGCACACCGATTTTATCATTGCGGTGTTGGCAGAAGAATTTGGGCTGTTTGGCGTGATGTTACTGATGACGCTCTATCTGCTGATAATAAGCCGCTGTGCTTTTATCGGTCTGAGGGCACAAACTATGTTTGGCCGTTTGCTGGCGGGGAGTATTGCATTAACTTTCTTTGTCTATATTTTTGTCAACATGGGTATGGTCTCGGGTATTTTGCCGGTGGTGGGCGTACCATTGCCATTGGTGAGTTACGGCGGTACGTCGATTGTGACCCTGATGCTTGGATTTGGTATGCTGATGGCGGTCAGTACGGAAAGAAAAAGGTCGATCTAACAGGGTTTATGGGCAACCTGCCCGGAGTAAAAATATTATGAACATATTGTTCTCGGTTGCACTGGGCATGCTGTTATCCCTATCGGCTCAGGCCAGCTATTTAGAGCATCCGGACGCCAGGGCCTTCGCCGAGAGGATGGTGTCTGAGCACGGCTTTGAAAGAGCGGTTGTGGACTCTTTGCTGGATGCGGCAGAAAAAAAACAGACCATTATTGATGCCATGGAGCGACCGGCTGAAAAAGTCAAACCCTGGAAAGATTATCGCAAGATTTTTATCACTGAAAAGCGTATCACTGAGGGCGTTGATTTCTGGCGAAAAAACAGGGCTATTCTGAGTGAGGCGTCAAGCCAGTATCAGGTCGCACCGGAAGTGATTGTGGCCATTATCGGTGTGGAAACTTTCTATGGTCGGATCAAGGGCAGTTTCCGGGTTATTGATGCGTTGGCAACGCTGTCCTTTGACTACCCCCCCCGCAGTCCTTTCTTTACCAAACAACTGGAGCAGTTTCTGTTGTTGGCGAGAGAGCAGGACCAGGATCCCCTGACACTCATGGGCTCCTATGCCGGTGCCATGGGTTATGGTCAGTTTATCCCGAGCAGTTACCGCAGTTTTGCAGTGGATTTTGACGGTGATGGTTTTGCCGATATCTGGGAAAACAGAGCGGATGCCATTGGCAGTGTCGCCAATTATTTTGCTGAGCACGGTTGGAGAATGAACGAAACAGTGGTCGTCCGTGCTCGGATGAAAAGCGGTTTTGATGAAGGGCTTTTAAATCAGGCCGGACTCGACAGAACGGTCGATGAGTTGGCTGAATTGGGTTTTTCCAGCGAGATGCCCCTGAACGGTTGTGCCAAGGCTGTCCCGGTTCGGCTCGATGGTGACAAAGGCCTGGAGTACTGGCTCGGTCTCAATAACTTTTATGTCATTACGCGCTATAACCGCAGTATCCTCTATGCCATGGCAGTGCACGAGCTAAGCCAACAGATTCTGGAGCGGGTCGGTGAAGATACGCTTTAAGGGCCTTTTTGTTGCAACGTTATTGAGTACTTTTTTGTTGTTTCATGGCTGCGGTGGTTCTGGGGGCACCGCCAGCTCTGGTGGCGGTTATGGCTATGGTGATGGGCCGCCGCCAAAAGATATTGATGTCAGTGGCCTACCGGATGCTGTACCCCGGCATGAACCAATTACTCTGGCCGGCAACAAAAGTCCCTACACCGTACTGGGTAAAACCTACCAGGTGATGCCTTCCAGCAAGGGGTTTCGCCAGCGCGGTCTGGCCTCGTGGTATGGCAACAAGTTCCATGGTCGCCATACATCGAATGGCGAGGTCTATAGCATGTATGAAATGACGGCTGCCCATAAAACCCTGCCGATTCCCTGCTATGTCAAGGTGACCAACCTGGAAAATGGGCGCAGTGTGATTGTCCGGGTCAATGATCGGGGCCCTTTCCATGGGGATAGGATTATTGATTTATCCTACGCGGCGGCCAAAAAACTGGGTTATTCAGATCAGGGTACGGCCAAAGTGGAGGTAGCCGTGATTGATCCTGCGGACTATCAAAACAATACAGTGTCCTCTCCACAACTGGCATCCGATCCAGCCATGTTGCCGGTTGCCGGGGCTAAAACCGTTGGTCGGGCCAGCAAGGCTTACCTTCAGGTGGGGGCCTTCAATAACCAGCTCGCAGCCAGTGACCTATCGCAGCGGTTAGCGGGTATCACCGAGA
>CATLZI010000245.1 GCA_950063125.1 uncultured Porticoccus sp.
TGTCCTGTTGGGATGCACGGATTAACAGAGGGGGTGTGGCAACAAGAGCCGCCAAGAGTCCTGCGCCATGGCTCAGGCTGTTGGCAATTTCCTCTTCGGAAGACTGCTCGCGCTCCGGTGATTTCAGAGATGATGACACAATGCTCCATGTTCTCGGTTTTGGTAGGTATTAGGTCTCGGGTCTTCACGCAAATGACTGAAGCTGACAAGCTTAATCCACTTGGCCTACTCTTCGACAGTTACTGGTGAAACAAACCCCGGTGGCTTAATGGCCAGTACTGAACAGGTCAGTTGGTCGAGAATGGCCTCAGCCGTATTGCCAATGATCAATCCCGATATTCCGGTGCGCCCCAGTGTCCCCATTACCACAAGATTTGCCTTCAATTGCGTTGCCATATCAGGTATTACCCTCGGCGCAGGCCCTTGGCGCAAATGAAACTGCGGTGACAGGTAGTTGTACGCCTCATCGCCAACCCGCGCATGTATTTTGCGGTCCAGGCTATCGAGAATCGACTGGTGTCGCGCGCGTTCACCCTCAGTGTAATTGAGACTGCTTTTCTCCGGGTTGTCGCTCCATACCTGAAACAACATTTCCCCGGGTGCATCCCAAGCGTGCACAAAATGCAGGTCGGCAAAATCTGCGATGGCGAGTGAGGTGGCAAACTCGATGATCTGTCGGTTGGGGCCCTGTTCTGCTGACGCCGGTTCCTCCGGATCAAAATCCAGAGCGGCCATAATGCAACGATAGTCCGGTTTCTCATCTGCTTTTATCAGCCAAACCGGGCAGGGACACTTGCGTAGCAGGTGCATATCATCGCTGCCGAACAGCCTTTCCATAAAATCCGGATTTTCAGCTGGCTTGATGACCAGATCATGACCTTCTCTGAGAACTGTCCGGATGACTTCCAGAAAACACTTGCCTTCAACCACTGTCAGGGTGATTTGGTTATCCTGTGAATAGGGTTCTGTCAGTGATTGCAGTGCGTTGTAGCGCTCTGCAACCAGATTTGCTTTTAGTTCGGCTGAACCCGGTGCCTCAGGGGGCAGGTGTACACTGATAGGTGGCGGTGACATTACGTCAATCACGGTTAGCCGGGCCTGATTCTTGACGGCCAGCGATACCGCGCGGGCAAAGGCCGTCTCCTGTGCAACAGCCGGTTCTGATACATAGAGAATGTGCTTGAACTGGTTCATGTCGATCTCCTGTCAGGCTGGCGGGTTATCGGCCTTCTTTTGTGGGAATAATTGCGCTGCCGCTTCCCTGGCAGCATCGGCATAGGGGACCAATACCATGTCTACCCCCGCTTGTTCAAAGAATTTGGCGTCGTAACTGCCGGCGGCGGAAATAGCCACTTTGCCTTTATAGCCCTGTTCCTTTAGCCCGTGCAATATCATCCGGTTGATGGCGCGGTCGCGGACGGTACTGACTACCCAGGTTGCCCGGGACAGGGGCAGTGAGGCGATAAACTCCGGGTCTTCTGCATCGCCATAGTGCACTGCGTAGCCGTCACGGGTATGGTGTTGCACGGCTTCGGGGTCGAAATCCACGGCCAGCAGACGGCAACCTCGCTGGCGCAGATAGGTGGCGACGGATGCGCCGAAACGGCCCAGGCCAATCAGCAGGATATCGACTTTTTCTTCGTCGCCTACGGTGCTGTCCAGTTCCCTGTGCGCCACTTTGCGCTCGAAAATGCCCAGCCAGGGGGCAAGTCGTGCATAAAGCGGGTGGGAGTAGAGGATCATGTAGGTGGAGGCGCTGATGGTAATCAGGCCCACCAGTGTGATAAGTCCGACGGTATCCTGTCCCAGGTGACCGAGGCTGAGGCCGAGTGCGGCCAGAATCAGGGAAAATTCACTGATTTGTGCCACCGTCAGTCCCGCCAGAAATCCGGTGCGTTTGCGATAGCCCATATACCCCATAATCGCCATGACGATCAGCGGGTTGCCGACCAACACGAACAGCGAGAAGATCATCGCCGCCCCCAGTTGGCCGCCCAGATTGAGGATATCCAGTGATGCACCCAGTTCGATAAAAAAGAACAACAGGAGGAAATCGCGCAAACTCACCAGTCTGGCGGCGACCTGTTCACGATAGGCCGTGGACGCGATGGAAATACCTGCCAAAAAAGCCCCCACTTCCTTGCTGAAACCCAGCAGATCACCAATCGATGCGCCGAGAACGGCCCAGGCAATGGCAAATAGCATCAGCAGTTCCGATGAATGCGCAATGCGCTGCAGCAACCCCGGCAACACATAGCGCATTAGCAGTGCCACCCCGATCAACATCAGGGCACCCTTGAGCAGAATCACCCCGGCTTCCCGGCCGATATTGACGCCCTCTTCAGCCTGGCCGAAGGCGGTCAGGCCGATCATCACCAGCACCACCACAATGTCCTGAACAATCAGAAAGCCCACGGCAATCCGGCCATGCAGGGAGTCGACCTCCCGTTTGTCGGACAGCAGCTTGACAATAATAATCGTGCTGGAAAAGGTCAGGGCGACAGCTACGTATAGCGCGGTGACTGGCGACATGCCCATGAGCAGGGCGATCAGGTAACCCACGACCGAGGTAAAGAGTACCTGTCCGAGCCCGGATGCCAGGGCGACCGGGCCCACCGTGCGGATAATGTGCAGATCCAGCTTTAGCCCGACCACGAACAGCAACAGCGCGATACCCAGCCTGGCAAACAGTTCGATCTCGCTGCTGTGGGAGACCATGCCGAACCCGGAGGGTCCCACCAGAATGCCGATTGCAATAAAAGCGACAATCAGCGGTTGGCGCAGAAACTGGGCAATAAAGCCCCCAATTGCCGCCAGGCCCAATATGACTCCGATTTCCAGAAAAACACTTCCCAACATTAATGGGACTCCCTTTCGATAGGTCTTTTAGACGGGTGTGCGATGCGCTATTTGTAGTCCCCAGGCTTTTTCGATCGAGCGGTATGGTGTTTTTACCTATCCATTCAAAGTGATAAATAGGTTAAGTGATAATAGCCGCAAATGGTACAGCCCGATATTCTGGGTATTTTACTGATGGTGGTAAATGGACAAAAATACCTGCTGCAGTGATTTTTCCGTTATTGCTGGTGGGTCAGATCAGGGGATGCTTTTTTTGGTCCGGTACATGGCATGGTCCGCGTGGCACAGCAATTGTGCATCATCGTCGCCATCGTCCGGGAACTGTGCCACGCCAATGCTCGGATGTATGCCGATGTTATGATTGCCCAGCACAAACGGCAGGTTCAATGCCTGGTGAATTTTTTTCAGGACGGCAGCGGTGTTTGCCGGCGAAGCGATATTTTCCAGCAAAATCACAAATTCATCGCCGCCAAAGCGCGATACCGTATCGGATGCTCTGACACACCCCTCAAGACGCCGTGCGACCTCTTTCGGTAAAAGGTCACCCACCGGGTGGCCATAGTTGTCATTAATGAACTTGAATCTGTTCAGATCAAGGTAGAGCACGGCGAGCCGTTGCCCATCGCGACGGGCCCTGCTGAGAGCGGACTGGATACGATCCCCGAACAGTGCCCGGTTCGGCAGATCGGTAAGCTGATCGAAGAGCGCCATATGCTGCAGGTGATCCAGCAACTGTTTCCGCTCAATGGCGGCAGCGGCTT
>CATLZI010000246.1 GCA_950063125.1 uncultured Porticoccus sp.
AATCCCATCAGGTGATTGGCATGGTGGGCCTGGATAAGCTGTTGGCCAGTCCAGATGAGAAAATATTGGGCCATTTGATGGATGCGTCGCAGCAACCGCTGGCCGCAGAGATGAGCATCCAGATAGCTGTCAATCTGTCTGATTGGCATTGTTACCCGTTGTTACCGGTCCGCAATTCGAGTGGTGTTTACCTCGGAACGGTGACGCGTTCGGTATTGTGCACGGCACTGGAGAAGGCTCCCTCGGCGGATGCCTCACTGGGCGATTCACTGTTGTCCCATCTTGCCCGTGCCATGATTGTCACCGCGACCGGGATGGTGCAAATGGCTCCGGACAGTCATGCCTCCTGGTTGTCTGACACAGGAGGCTCATACCATGACGACTAACGCCTCCCCGGATCCCCGCACGGTTGACATGGCGCTGACCCGCAAATTTCTGCTGGATTATCCCAGAGATGCCGCCCTGAAAATTGAAGCGCTGGCTCCCCGGGATGTGGCCGCAGTGCTGAGCCTGCAGCCTGTACATGTGCTTTTATCCCTGTGGCGGTATTTGACGCCCAATGTCGCCGCCGAGATTCTGGTTTGTTTGCCAGAATCGCACAGCCGTCAACTACTCAGCGAACTACCCCCTTTGGATTCGGTGCGGATGATCGGGCAGCTGGATGACGAATCACGGGATGCTCTGCTGAAGACCCTGGACGAATCAATCCGCAGGGAGTTGGCGGAACTGATGAGCTACCCGGAAAGCAGTGCCGGGCGTTTGATGGATACCCGCGCCTTGGTATTTCGGGACAGCATGACTATTTCCGAGACGCTAGAGATTCTCCGCAAGCGCCAACTGAAGACGGCGCGCAGTGTCTTTCTGGTTGATACCGAGGGTCGCCTGAGCGCCAAGGTTCACTTGCAGGACATCGCCATTGCCGATCCCGGCACTTCCCTGGGGGAAATTGCCAAGCCTGTTACGGCGGTGGTTGCCGGTACCGCGGGAAAAGAAGAAATCTCCGAATTGTTCGAAAAACATCAACTGCTCGATTTGCCGGTGGTTGATATTGATCAGCGTCTGTTGGGCATCATCCACCACAGCAGTCTGGTTCAGGTTTCCCAAGAGGATATGTCATCCGATGTGCTGGCCATGGTGGGTGCCAGCCGTGAAGAACGCGCCCTGTCGAAGCCACTGTTTGCCGTGAAAAAGCGGATGCCCTGGTTACAGGTCAATTTGCTGACGGCTTTTTTGGCCGCCTCCGTAGTGGGAATATTCGAAAGCACGATTGCCAGTTTTACGGCTCTGGCTGTGCTGCTGCCGGTGGTCGCCGGCCAATCGGGTAATGCCGGGGCCCAGGCTCTAGCAGTTACCATGCGCGGTCTGGCATTGCGTGAGATTACGGTCCGCCACTGGTTCAGGGTGATGTTCAAGGAAGTGCGGGTGGGCCTGATAAACGGTATTGGTATCGCGGTCACCTGCGGTATCGGTGTGTTTGTCTGGAGCCAGTCAATAGGGCTGGTACTGGTGATCTGTTCGGCGATGGTGCTGGCGATGATCGCGGCGGGTTTTGCCGGTGCGGTGGTGCCGATTGTGTTGGTGCGGCTGGGTCAGGACCCGGCGCAGGCATCCTCTATCATTCTTACCACGGTCACCGATATTATCGGCTTTTTTGCCTTTCTGGGGATCGCGGCACTGCTGTCGGGGCTGCTGTAGCAACTTATCCGGTAAATCGGGAAGATAGTAACTTTCTGGTGAGGTCAGTCGTCGCTGATAACCAGGTTGGGTTTTGCGGTCCTGGCGCCTGCAAAGAGTGGCCTACTGCGGCATAATAGCCACCGATTGGTGCTGCCAACTGCCGATGCTCGACTCATCGATACGGTGTATGCAATGGTGCAGCACTTTTAATTACCCAAAAATGGATTTCCCCCGATATGACCTTAACTGTACGCAAAGCTGTTATTCCTGTCGCCGGGCTTGGCACTCGTATGTTGCCGGCCACCAAGGCTATTCCAAAAGAAATGTTGCCGGTGGTGGACAAGCCGCTTATCCAGTACGTCGTCAATGAGGCTATTGCGGCGGGAATTACCGAAATCGTGCTGGTCACCCACGCCAGTAAGAATTCCATTGAGAACCACTTCGACACCAGTTTTGAGCTGGAGGCGCAGCTGGAAAAGCGGGTCAAACGTCAGTTGCTTGACGATGTCCGCTCGATTGTTCCCCAGGAAGTGGCCATTATTTCGGTCAGGCAGCCCTACGCAAAGGGTCTTGGGCATGCGATCAGCTGTGCGAGGCCGGTGGTTGGCGATCAGCCTTTTGCCATTCTGTTGCCGGATGTGCTGGTGGACAAGTATCGGGCAGACTCGAAAAAAGACAACTTGTCGTCCATGGTGAAAAACTATACCGCCACGGGGCACAGCCAGATCATGGTGGAGGCGGTTCCCTGGGAAGAGGTTAACAAATACGGCGTTGTCGATTGTCAGGGCGTCGAGTTGATGGCCGGCGGCGTGGCTAGAATCCACAGCATGGTTGAAAAGCCGAAACCGGAGAATGCTCCCTCCAACATGGCTGTTGTGGGGCGCTATGTGGTGTCACCAACCATTTGGGATCTGCTGGAAAAAACGCCACTCGGGGTAGGTGGTGAGGTCCAGTTAACGGATGCCCTGGAAGAACTGCTTAAGCAGGAGGTGGTCGAGGCCTACCGGATCGTAGGTTGCAGCCATGATTGCGGCAGTAAACTCGGCTACCTACAGGCCAATATTGCCTATGCCCTGCAGCACGATGAAATTGGTGAAGGGGTTAAAGACTATCTCAAAAATAATCGCCATGTTGACGCTGCAGCCACATTCGAAAAACCGCGCCGATAACCTGCCCTTTGTGATGACCCATACCGGTTTGGGGTGGGTGTCCCTGTGATGTGAGTACTATGAAAATTACCTGCTTTAAGGCATATGACATTCGGGGCAGGCTCGGTTCCGAGCTGTCCGTAGAGATTGCCTACCGTATTGGCCGGGCCTATGCCCGCTGGTTGAAACCTGAAACCGTGGTGGTTGGCGGGGATATTCGCACCTCCAGCCCGACGTTGAAAAGTGCGCTGGCCTCGGGGTTGCGCGATGAAGGCGTCGATGTGCTGGATATTGGGTTATGCGGCACCGAGGAAATCTATTTTGCGACGGCGCACCTTAACCTGTCCGGTGGCATCATGGTGACGGCCAGTCACAATCCCATTGATTATAACGGCATGAAAATGGTGCGGGAAGGCTCCAGGCCAATCAGTGCCGACACCGGTCTGAAGGCGATCCAGGCATTAGCCGAAGAAGCAGATTTCCCCCCTGTAGAGCTCAGTCAGCGTGGGGCTTATCGTCGTATCAGTTGTTCCGATGCTTATATTGAACATCTGCTCTCGTATGTGGAGCGAAGCAAACTTCGGCCGTTGAAAATCGTCGTCAATGCCGGCAATGGTGCTGCCGGTCCTGTGCTCGATGCGCTGGAAAGCTTTTTACCTTTTGAGCTGATCAAGGTGAATCATGATCCGGACGGGGAGTTTCCCAACGGTATTCCAAACCCGTTGTTGCCGGAGAGCCGCCATCACACCAGTGATCTGGTGAAGTCCTCCGGTGCCGACTTTGGCCT
>CATLZI010000247.1 GCA_950063125.1 uncultured Porticoccus sp.
CGGGCCAACTTTCTCCACTATGTCAGGATTGCCAACGCTCAGCGGACGATCCTCAACCAGTCTCGGATCGGCAAAGCCGACCTGCCGGGCCAGTTGCAGAAAGTCGTTCCAGTAGAGTGCCCCGGCCAGACACTCACCGTAGAGGACAGGGTCATTTGACAGCTCGACAGGAACCCGCCGATCGGCATAGACATCGGAAAAATACAATTCACCACCGGGCTTCAATAACCGATGGGCCTGGGCCAGAACCGCTCGCTTGTCGGGGGACAGATTAATCACGCAATTCGAGACAATCACGTCAAAACTTGCATCGGCCAGATCCAGCTCATCGAGGTTTTCCAGGTAGCCTTTGAGAAAACGCACATTGGCTTTTTTGAAGCCAAAGGCATCCCGGTGAAACTCGATGTGACGGTTGGCAACAGCCAGTTGTTCGTCCGTCATATCCACACCCACCACTTCACCGGTCTCACCCACCAATGCGGAGAGCACATAGCAATCCTGCCCCGAGCCACTGCCCAGATCCAGGACCCTGAGACCACTCAGCAGCGCCGGGGCAATCAAGCCGCAGCCGTAGTATTTGCCACTCACTTCCGGGTGTATTTTTGCCATGATCGGCTTGATGGCATCGGGAACACTGTCAACCGTGCAGCAGGCATCCGTCTGCAAATCCTCGGAACCCTGCAATGCCCTGCCATAATAATCTTTAACGAGATCGTACATGGGACTCCTTAGCTCGCCTCAACATTGCCATCAGTGACACACCGGCGACTATACATTTTACCGACCCCGACAACCGCTTCTGGGATGTACAAATTACGCCGTTGTTACAGATTGTCTAAAATTTGTCACAGACGACAGGGACAATAGGTGATTGTCTTGTTTGTCGCACTGTATCTATTATGAACAATATAACTGAATTGACCCGTCAAACGATAAAACCGGAAGCCCGCGTGCCTGAAGAACAGATCGACATTGGCCATGCCAGACACTTTATCAACCGCCACATGAGCCTGATGCAGTTCAACCTGCGCGTTCTGGAACAGGCGTTGAACGAAGATTATCCTCTGCTGGAACGATTCCAGTTTCTGATGATTTTCAACAGCAATATGGACGAATTTTTTGAAATCCGACTGGCGGGGCTGAAACGGCAAATCAGCTTTGCACGGGAAGTCATCAGCGTCGGCGGCCTGCCGCCAGGGGGCGTGCTCCAGGTTCTCGGCGAGCAGTGCAAGGCCGCCACCAGTCGGCAGTATCAGATCCTCAACGAGGTGCTGTTACCCGCACTGGAGCAGGAAAAAATCCGGGTGCTCAATCGCCACCAGTGGAGTCCGGAGGTAGCTGTTTGGGCCGAAGACTATTTTCGCCATCAGGTGATGCCCGTAATCAGCCCCATCGGACTCGATCCCGCCCATCCATTTCCCCGGCTGGTCAACAAAAGCCTCAATTTTATTGTCTCGCTGGAGGGCAAGGATGCCTTTGGCCGGGATAGTGGTATGGCCATAGTGCCAGCACCGCGCTCGCTGCCGAGACTGGTGAGACTGCCCGATGAACTCTGTGTCGATGGCGACAATTTTGTGCTGCTCTCCTCACTGATGCATGCCCATATCGATGATCTGTTCAATGGCATGAGCGCTACCGGCTGCTACCAGTTTCGCATTACCCGCGATGCTGACCTCGACCTGAATGCTGCTGAAGTGGAAGATATTGCCAGGGCGCTTCGCGGCGAATTGCACTCGCGACGTTTTGGTAGCGCCGTGCGGCTGGAAGTGGACCAGAACTGTCCGGCCGAGCTGGTGAATTTTTTATTGCGGGAGTACAACCTCGGCGAAGGCGAGCTCTACCGGGTGGCTGGCCCGGTGAATCTCGGGCGGATGATGCAACTGCGGCAGATGCTGAATCGTACTGATCTACTGTTTCCGCCGATGATTCCCTCCATTCCCAGAACATTGCGACTGTCGGATAACAGCATTCTGGATAGGGTGCGAAAAGAGGACATTCTGCTGCACCATCCGTTTCAGTCATTTACCCCGATCATTGATTTGCTGCGCCAGGCCGCCAGAGACAGTGCCGTGCTGTCGATCAAGATGACGCTCTATCGCACCGGCGCCTCGTCTGAAATTGTCGATGCACTGCTGGAGTCCGCCAGAGCCGGTAAAGAGGTGACGGTCGTCATTGAACTGAGAGCCCGGTTTGATGAAGAGGAAAATCTGCAACTGGCAACCCATCTTCAGGAGGCAGGTGCCGTGGTCACCTATGGCGTGGTTGGCTATAAAACCCACGCCAAGGCACTCCTGATTGTCCGCCGGGAAAACAACCAGTTGCGTCGCTATGTACATCTGGGTACAGGCAACTATCACTCGGGCAACGCCCGCCTGTATACCGATTACAGCCTGCTGACGGCAGACCCGGATCTGTGCAGTGATGTGCATAAAATCTTTCAGCAGCTCACGGGGATGGGCAAGGCAGAACGTATCAAAACCCTGTTCAGCGCCCCTTTTACACTGAAAAAAAATCTGGTGCGGCTGATCGAAGCGGAGGCTGAAGCCGCCCGGCAGGGCAAGGAGGCCCACATCATCATCAAGGTGAATGCACTGACCGAATCAAAAATCATCACCTCGCTGTATGAAGCAAGCAATGCCGGGGTCAAAATTGATCTGATTGTTCGCGGGATGTGTTGTCTGCGACCGGGAATTGCCGGTGTATCCGAGAATATCCAGGTACGCTCCATCATCGGACGCTTCCTGGAACACTCACGGGTGTATTATTTTCTCAACGCCTCACCGCATATCTACTGTGCCAGCGCCGACGCAATGGAGCGCAACCTGATGCATCGGGTAGAAATCTGTTTCCCCATCCTGAGCGGCCGGTTACAGGCGAGAATACGCAACGAACTGCAAAGCTATCTCACTGACAACTGCCAGAGCTGGGTGCTGCAGCCCGACGGGCAATATCTGCTCAACCATCCCACTCAAGGGACCACCCGCTATGCCGCCCAACTGGAATTACTGGAGAAGCTGGCAGATTAGCTCAGCGACTGCTGAAACTTCAGCTGGAAACCGATTTTCTTCAGATACCGTTGCTCCGACGCCAGTGCCGCACTGGTCAGCGGATGGCGCTGTAGCCAGTCGGCATCAAAGGACAGCGTGACTTCCGACCCCTTGACCTTCGTGGCAAATATCGGCTTGCCCTCCACGGGCGTCACATACTTAAACAGCGCGGCCAATCGCATCAGAATACAGAGACGCTTTAAGCGTATGCGCTGCCCGGCTTCGTAACTGACAAATTCACCCGCCGGAAACTTTTGCCGGTGACTGCGAACCAGGAGTGCCAGCTCCCGCTGCATCTGTTTACTGAAACCCGCCAGATCAGAATGCTCAATAAGGTATTGCCCATGCTTGTGAAACTGACTGTGCGCAATACTCAAACCCACTTCATGCAATCTGGCCGCCCAGCACAGCAGCGCCCGGTCAGACGCATCCAGCTGCCAGTCATCGGCCACGGCATCGAATAGCAGGGTGGCCATGGACTCCACCTGATCCGCATTTTGCTGATCTGCCTCCGATCGCAACATCAGCGCCATCACGCTGCGTTCCCGGACATCCTCGTG
>CATLZI010000248.1 GCA_950063125.1 uncultured Porticoccus sp.
CCCTCGCGAACCGGCAGTTGTATCTGAACGGTCCCCTTACCGAAAGTCTGCTCGCCAACAACAAAGCCCCTTTCGTAGTCCTGAATCGCTCCGGCAAAAATTTCTGAGGCAGAGGCACTGAGTCGGTTAGTCATCACCATTAGTGGACCTCTATAGTAGGCGTTGTAACGTGAGCGATGATTGCGTGACACCACTTCATTGGCATCGCGGACTTGCACGATCGGACCCGGATCAATGAACAGGTCTGTCAGCGTGGTCGCTTCCTGTAGAAAACCGCCGCCATTATTGCGCAGGTCCAGAATGACGCCGTCGATATTTTGATCGGCCATTTCGCCCAACAGGCGTTGAACATCCTTGGTGGTACTCTTGAATTCGGGATCCCTATTGTAAAAGGCCTCTACATCAAGATAAAAAGTTGGGATGGTAATGACACCGAAACGGTAATTACCGGAATCGTTTTTCACCTCAATAATTTCAGATTTTGCAGCTTGCTCCTCGAGCTGGATCTTGTCTCTGACAATGGCAATTTCTCGGGTGCTGCCGGCGGCTTCACCCACTGCCGGCATAATTTCAAGCTTGACGATGGTATCCTTGGCTCCGCGAATCATGTCCACGACATCATCCAGTCTCCAGCCGATGACATCGACCCCTTCCTCTTCGCCCTGTCCAACACTGATAATTTTATCCCCGGCCTTGAGAATCCCCTGTTTGTCTGCAGGTCCTCCTGGAATGATCCTTACTACTTTGGTGTTTTCATCCTCTCGTTGGAGCACTGCGCCGATACCGGTCAGAGACAGCGACATGGCAATGCGGAAGTTCTCCATGGAGCGAGGCGACATGTAACTGGTATGGGGGTCGTACAATTCAGCCAGAGAGTTCATGAAAATCTGGAAAATATCCTCGCTGTCACGCTGCGATAGCTGGTTTAGCAGGTTGGTATAACGTTTTACCAGTAGGGAGCGGGCAGCATCGGGCTCTTTGTCGCTGAGAATCAGCCGTAGGTATGACTCCTTGATCCGTTTTTTCCAGAAAACATCAGCAGCCTGGGCTGACGCTGGCCATTGGGCCTGCTCCAGATCCATATTCAGGCTGTCATCTTCGGTGAGATCAAACTCAAAGCCGCTTTCCAACAAGTCGATGTTAGCTTGCAGGCGTGACTGGGCACGCTCCTGGTAACGATTGAAAATATAAAAGCCGGCGCTCAGGTCTCCTTTCTTGAGCATATTGTCCAGCTCGTTTTCCCAGCGCTTGAATTCATCAATATCACTCTGGAGAAGATAACTTTTGGCTGGATCGAGATTGTTGACATATTGGGAAAGAAAACGGTTGGATAAGCCATCATCCAGAACCTGCTTGCTGTAGTGCTTGCTGGTCAGTTCATTGACAATTTCAATGGCTGTTTTGGGTTGCTCGGGACTGTAGCTGACCTTGGCAAGAGCTATTGATGTCAGTGTTAACAGCAGTAGACAGAGGGTGTTGCGAATAAAATGAGGCATCAGATGAAATTGTCTCTTGATCAGTAAAGGGTTTAGTTTATCAAAGTTGACCCTTCATAGACCCCAGTCAGCTGAAAATGTTTGATGGAATCTACAATTACTCGGTCATACTTGCCCGATTGGGCTCGCCAGTTGATCCCGGCTACCTTCAATGAAATGATTGGAGACTGGATTGGAGATTACCATGACCGACAAAGAACAGCAGCGTCCTGCAGCGCTGGTGACCGGTGCCGCTACCCGACTTGGCCTGGCATTCGCGACCGCACTGGCAGATCGTGGTTGCGATATTGCGCTTCATTATCACCATTCCACTGAGCAGGCGCTGCAGCAGGCTGCATTGATCCGGCGCAGAGGAGTTCGCTGTGAAACATTCCCGTTTGATCTCGCTGATGATGACCCCGGGTGCTTGGTGGAACAGGTTTGTCACTGCTTTCCACGCCTTCAGGTATTAATTAACAGTGCCTCGGCTTACGATGCCGGGACGATAGCGAATACAGACCGCGCATTACTGCAGAAACAGTTCTCAGTCAATTTTTTTGCTCCCTACCTGTTATCCGGGAGCTTCGCAAAGCAAGTGGGATGCGGCTCCATTATTAACATTCTGGATAACAAAATCGCCTTTCAGCAATATCAGTATGGTGCTTATCTTATGTCAAAAAAAGCACTGGCTGAGTTTACAAAGCTGGCGGCAATAGAGTTCTCGCCGCGAATCCGGGTCAATGGCATAGCCCCTGGAGTAGTGTTGCCGGGGGAAACCCGCACCGGCGATTATATTGATTGGCGGATTCAGGGCATTCCGCTACAGCGCCAGGGCAGGGTGGAAGACCTGACTCGGGCTATGAACTATTTACTGGATAGTGAATTCGTTACAGGTCAAATACTGTTTGTGGACGGAGGTGAAGGTATGAACCACCAGGGTCTCAATGCTGAAGACTATGAATCTGGTGATAAAGTTGAATGAGCCAAAGGATGATCATCTGCATCGCGTTATTGTTTCCGTCGGTTCCAATATCGAGGCAGACAGGAATATTGCACGTTGTTATGAGATTCTGGCTGCTGAAACGACGCTGTTGGCGGCAGCCGACGTTATTCAGACATCACCCGTGGGTTATCAGTTTCAGCCCGATTTCCTCAACACGGCATATCTGATTGAAACACCCCTGGATAGAGTGCCCTTTAATCATTATCTCAAGTCCGTGGAGGACAGGATGGGCCGACTGAAAGGGCCGATAAAATCTGGCCCCAGAACGATTGATCTGGATATTGTCATTTGGGACGGTGTGATTCTGACTGATGATTTCTATTGTCACGATTACGTGAGAGTGCCGGTTCAGGAGCTACTGGATACTTGCGCCATGGTTGCTCGCCGCCCCTGAGAACTCACTTATTCACTCAATCGATGCTCATCATCTGTCTGAACAAGTGAAATTCTTAGCCATTTCCTTATAATGTCGTCCCCATCTGATTATCAATTTGTTTTGGAGATCTATTGTGAAAGCACCTGTACGTGTTGCCGTCACCGGCGCCGCCGGCCAAATTAGCTATTCTTTACTGTTCCGTATCGCTGCGGGCCAAATGCTCGGTGAAGACCAACCGGTCATTCTGCAATTACTGGAAATTACGCCAGCCCTGGAGGCGCTCAAGGGCGTGGCCATGGAGCTGGATGATTGTGCTTTCCCGCTGCTGACTGGGATTGTTCAGACAGACGATCCGAACATTGCTTTCAAGGATGCCGACTACGCACTTTTGGTCGGTGCTCGTCCACGTGGGCCGGGCATGGAGCGCAAGGATTTGCTGGAAGCCAATGCGGCTATTTTCTCTGTACAGGGTAAAGCGATCAATGACAACGCATCGTCCGGCATTAAAGTGTTGGTGGTGGGCAATCCAGCGAACACCAACGCACTGATCGCCCAACGCAATGCACCGAACATTAATCCTCGCCAGTTCACCGCCATGACGCGGCTTGATCATAACCGTGCCATGACCCAGCTGGCCCAGAAGACCGGTACCAGCATTAACGATATTACAAAAATGACGATTTGGGGCAATCACTCTTCGACCCAATATCCTGATCTTCACCACGCGACTGTTCAGGGCAAGGCAGCG
>CATLZI010000249.1 GCA_950063125.1 uncultured Porticoccus sp.
GGATACTTGGCAAGTAGGAATACTGCACTGCTACGCTGGCAATATCACCCCGATGCAGGTATTCAACTGTATCCATTCCGGCCGGATCCACCCAGCCAGTTCCAGTGGGGGTAATCAGCAGCAATACCGAGCGATCGAAAGCGCCTACCCTTTTCAGCTCCTCCAGCGCAAGTGCAGCCCGATCCTCCGGGGTATCAGCAGAATTAATGCCGATATAGACCCTCAAGGGTTCCTTTACTGGTGCACTGTCAAAATAATCGGCCAAATCTGCGGCTGTTGGCCCCGATGAAATAAATCGTCGGCCCTGTCGCCCGAGTGCGCTCCAGTTCGCCAGTGATTCGGTGCTTCCGGTCTTGGTCGGGGCGATCGGTTTTTCGACTTCCGCTTCCATCAATGCATCGACCTGCTGATATGACCGGTCAGCAGCCCTCAGGGCAAACTCGAAAAAAATACCATCAATCACCGACCAGAACAGAAAAAATGCCACCAGCAGCCCGACAACATTTGATACCGGCCGTGAAATGAAACGCTGCAGTTTCCCTGAGAGAAGCAGAATCGTTCGCCGGAACAACTTGGACAGCAGCAACACCGCCGCAAACAATAACAACGCAACACCGCCAACTACAAGGGGCTGCAGCCCGTCGGTCTCTTCCATACCCATAAGCCCGCGAACGGTATTCTGCCAGGTGCTGGCCTGCCAGAGGAAGGCAACAGCAATGATCACACAAACAAAGGCTGCTGCCAGCTGGACACCCCATTTTACGTGTGATCTCGGTATCGGCAGTTCAAGGTATCTCCAGAGCCATCTACCGAAAACCCCAAGGCCATAACCCGCAGCCAGAGAAAGACCAGAGATCACCCCCTGTACCACATCTGAACGCGGTAGCAGCATCGGTGTCAGTGAGAGGGCAAAGAAAAAAGTGCCTGCCAACACCCCCGCCGTACAAAAATATCGACTCAATTGCATGAACTTTCACCTGGGCTTCGCATCTTTTACCGACAGGCTATCATCTGGCCTTGGGTATCTATATGGTAAAAACTGGCAGCGCTGGTCGCGCTAGTAGCGTCATCATCCCGAAGAACTGAATCGGGTTAACCGAGCAAGATGATATTGACTTTGCCGACCGGCAGACACCGATAGCCCGCCGAGCGCGTCACGGGAATGGTTGCCACAGCATAGCCCACCATGATGGTCTGATTTTCTGTCACGGCATCGATCGATAATTGCCGCGACAGCATCTCATCGGAAGTATGGACAATCAGATAACTCGCTGCCGCAGGTACCGTTTGTGCTGCTGTCCAGTAGCCGGTCCTGGATTTATCAGCCGAGACCCAGCGGATTGTCAGATCTCCGCTTGCAATCGGTTCGTACTGGCTGTTCAGGTAGGTCACTACCGGGCAAAAGGTCCCGCTATTGAGTGTATTGAACCGATCCGGCATGAACATCAATAGCAGATCGCTGCCCGGCTGACCGGGACCGAGGGCATAGGCCGAAAAATAGCTCTTGCCCGTACTGAACGGGTATACCGGTGAACGATCATTCAGCTCGATCCCGACCGGGATATCCGAGGGATTGATCGAAGGGATGGTGGCAAAGGACATCGCCGCAAAGTCATCGCAGCAGACCTCCGCCGTGCGCAGGGCGTTCCGGGTTTCCGAAACGGTGGTGCAGGCCTGCAAAAGCATCGGCAACACCAGCAGGGCCAACCACGGGCATCCCCCCCGAACCGGGTTAGCGTTATCCATCATTATCCCGTCTCACCATCTGTTGCCATATCATGGACTCCGATTACTCGCAGCATCAATCACGCCCTGAAGCTGTCTTTTACTCCTCATAATCCCGGGCTTTTCCCATCGTTTCCCTCGCATTTCTGGCCAGCATCTCAGCGGAACCCGACCCACAGGCGATAATGGTGCGCATGGCCTCCTCCACGGAAACATGCGCCAGTATCTGCACACAATCAGCGGGCAGGTGGTAGGTCATCCCGGACGTGGGAATTGGTGCAGTGGGCACAAATACCGTATAGGCACCATCCCCGTGACGGCTGGTCACAATCGCCGTCACCGTGACCGGTGAATCTGCGCCGTAGATCTTTGCCAGCGCGGTCTGACCGCTAAGCAGGGTGGTTTCACCACTACCGCCAAGCAACTGCGTCACGATCGCCCGGATAGTGCGATAACCCGGGGCCAGCCGGGTCAGCCAGATCTCCATATGGCCGTGCATCCAGTTACCCAGACGGGTTCTGATCAACAGCCCGACCGCGAAACAACTGCCCAAGATCAACAGCAACACCACCAGCAAGGCCAGAAATTCGCTGATCGTGGCCTGCTCGCGCAACAGCCCGGTGAGGGGGCTGATCAGACCTGCCACCAGATCGAACAGCCACAGGAAAATCATTGCCAGCAGCGCAATGGGCAATACGACGGTCAGCCCACCGAGAAGCGTCAGGCAAAGAAACGAACGAAAACGCGTCATGGTCTATCCTTTAATCACACAACCGACACGAGGGTTCGGACCGGCATGAGAATACCTGCCCTCTGATTGATCACCATCAAATCAGAATTGTCCGGTGACATCCATACTCAATACAACACAACTTCGGGAGCATTATTATGAAAGTTAATCTGGGTACCGTTGATCGCCTGCTGCGGCTTGTGGTGGGGCTGGTGTTAATCGCCCTGGTATTTGTTGGACCGCAAACGGCCTGGGGCTGGATAGGTGTGGTTCCACTTGTCACGGCACTGGCTGGCAATTGTCCGGTCTACAGCCTATTGGGCTTTAATACCTGCTCGACAAAGAAATCAATTGACTGATTGACGCCCCCACCAACCCGGGTTCTCCCGGGTTTTCGGGTTGCTGAGCCAATTTTATTTACCCAGCCATCCCTAACCACGAACGCCGAAAACACCCCTGTTTACCACTCCTCTTAAACCCCCGGATTTTCTTGCAAAACTATTATTGATAATCGTTATCATTTAGATTAGCATTATCAAACTTCATAACAAGCACACATGAATAACTGAAAAATTTCCGGGGATTATCCATGGCCAACAAACTAACGCTCTCCATCTTCGCCACTTCACTGACCCTGCCCATGCTGGCGATGGCAGCAGACGAGACTAGAACCGACATTGAAACCATCTCGATTATCGGCTCCAGGGAAGACGTCCAGGAACTCGCCGGCTCCGGTGCCCTGATCGATCAGGAGCAGATTGCTATCGAAGCGCCCACCGACATCAACCAACTGTTGAAAACAGTTCCCGGCATCTATATCCGTGAAGAGGATGGTTTCGGTCTGCGGCCGAATATCGGCATCCGCGGCGCCACCTCGGAGCGCTCCTCAAAAATCACGCTACTGGAAGACGGTATCATGATCGCGCCCGCACCCTATGCAGGACCGGCCGCCTACTACTTCCCCACCACCATGCGTATGGATTCCATTGAAGTACTGAAAGGCGCTCCCCTGTTGCGCTATGGCCCGCAGACTACCGGCGGCATCGTCAACTTGAGGTCCACACCGATCCCCGATGAGAATAGCGGCAAGTTGCGGCTGGCTGCCGGTGAAGACGGCATGCGGGACCTGCACCTG
>CATLZI010000250.1 GCA_950063125.1 uncultured Porticoccus sp.
TCAGCTTGGGGCTTTGCTTGAGTTGGTCAAATTGCTGTTCAACACTAACGAGGGTCGGGATCTTAAACAGCTCACCCATTAAGCGGTAATGGTTGCGATTTTCGCCCCATTGAGCACTCAGCTGGTACTGCGTTGATTTCAGCACGTGTTGCAGATCTTCAGTTTCCAACTCACGCTGCGCTAACTCCACTTCAGCCTGAAGTCGTTCGAAGTCCGGGCTTCTACCCGCATCAACACGCTTCTTGATAGTGACCACTGTTTTCTTAGCTTGCTGCGAGGCTTGCTGTGCGAGCGTTAAACGCTGTCTTTCGACCAGTGCCTGAATAAACAACCGGGCGGTCTGAGCAGACAGGTCAAGCGCTTCAATCTGTCGTTGAATATCAACTTGACTGGCAGTCACCTGCGCCACTTGAATGCGGTGATCGATGCGTGCCCCTTGTGTGACCCAACTGATGGATAAGGTGGACTGTGCATTATCAAAACCGCTGTAGTCGCCACCGCCAGCGAAGTCCTCCACCGTCAAGCCAACTGTAGGGCGTGCGCCCACGCCAACCTGTTCAATCAACCCTTGATAGCCTTCACGCCTATGCACGAAAACAGCCAATTGCGGGTGTTGCTTCAGGGTCAGTTGAACCGCCTGATCCAGCGTTAATATTGCCTGTTCTGGCGCAGTTTCTGCATGGACCGTTGGGGCCGTAAGACAACCGCCTACGAGGATCATTGCAGACAGTACGGGTAGTACACACTCAAAAAACCGATTGGCGATCGGTATTTTTGGCAAACCGAAAGAGCGTAGATTCATTTAACAGCCTTTTAGTTTTCTGAAAATTTAATGGGAAAAAATGGCTTCGATCAGGTGATGCAAACCATCCACCGCAGCGGATGACACCATAGTGGTTAGTGCCATAAATAGCAGATAATAACCCCAGGAGAGCGATCGAAATGCCTGTGGAGCAACCAAGGCTCGGACACGCAAATCAACATCGTCCGCAGTTACATAGTTCACCATTAATGGGTTCACATTGCTCGTAGTGACGCTTTGCGCTCGGGCAGCCTTAATCAGAGTTTCAGCAATCTCAAATGCACAATACGACTTGCTGACATGAGCATCGGCCAACTGCTCCATTGCCACCGAGAACAATCGGTTCAAACGGCGAGCGACAGGTTTTGGATAAAGCGATGTAAGTAACGCAAATAACAATTTTTTCTGCGTATCCCGATGCTTTATGTGCGCTCGCTCATGCTCAATGATGATATCCAGTTCCGTTTCGGTAACCCGCGCAATAAGCCCGGTCGTAACGTAACACTTGGGACGCATAAGCCCAGCGGTAAAGGCTGACGGCGTTTGAGATTCAAGCACGACGATGTCACGGCCGAAGTCCCAGCGCCTGGCTTCATCCACAGAAAGGCGGGTGATCAAATTTAAGGTATTCAAATGGCGGATGGTCTTTAGACTTTTTCTGGTCAGCACATAAGCGGAGCCCAGAATAAATACAAACAGTGTCGCACTGTGCCAGCTATCCAGATGAAACACATACGGATGGTGCCAGTGGGTTAATCGGCCCAGCCAAAGGGAACTGTCCAATTGAAATAGGGAAGAAAGAAAGACGAATACACAGATGATACTGGCTGCCCAGGGTGTAGCCACAAATAACCACAACACCTTTTGTTGCGTGCAAGCTGATAATTGCGTGATGTAACGAGCTGTAAACGGCCACACTAAAACCAACAGTGCTATGGCCGCCATCAAGCCCATTAATGCGATACTGAGCAGATTGAGCAGAATTGCCGATTCATTCATTAGCATCTGTGTCTTCCTGACTACGCCGTTGGCGTTGCCGCTGAATCAGCGTTTCCAGTTGAGAAAATTTTTCGTCATCCAGTCCAGCCGAGATGGAGGAAAAGGCGGCAATCAGGCTGTCTTCACCTTCGCTGATAAAGTCTCCGGTGACGCTCTGTATCAGCTGAGCAATCAGTTCCTCTCTCCCTACTTTGGCGCGGTAATAATACGCGTGCCCCTGTTTCTGGCGGGTCAGCAGGTCTTTTTTGAATAATCTATCCAAGGTGCTCTGAATGGTATTGAGCGTACCGCCTTGGCGCTTGGTCAACGTCTCATGCACCTGCTTGGCATCGGCCTCTAGCGTCTCCCATAGGTATTGCAGCACGCGCTTCTCTAGTTCACCCAATATCATATACAACTTTCCCCAGATCTAAACGGGGCTTATACTAGCACAGAAAAACCGATAGGCAATCGGTTTTTAGGTTGATAAGCGGGGGGGAGCAATGGGGATGAGCTGGCTGGTAACGAAATATTTAACGACAGCACTTGTGGTCGTGCTGGTATCTGAAATTGCGAAACGTAGCGATAAGCTGGGGGCTCTGGTAGCCGCTTTGCCCCTGGTAACCATTCTGGCACTTATCTGGCTTCAGATCGAAACTGGTTCCGCTGAAAAAGTATCCAACCACGCCTGGTTCACCTTCTGGTATGTGATCCCAACGCTCCCGATGTTTCTGGCTTTCCCATCATTGCTGCCGCGCCTGGGATTCTGGGGCGCTTTAGTGGCCAGTGCATTAATTACTGCTGTTTGCTTTTGGCTTTTCTCCCAGCTGATCAAGCAATTTGGCATTGATCTGAGCATTCTGTAGGTGACGCAGCGGGTGGATAAACCGCGAACCTGCTATTCGGGGGCCAGAAGGGTTGCCATTTTATCCATCAATATGACCGTTGCATTGTCGGACAGCTGCTGGCCTTCCTCGATGTATTCCCAGACAGTGGCATCGCTTTTCCAGCCCCCTTGCTTCTTTATCAGCTCAAAATCAACTTTCTCTCGTCCTGCCGACGTGGAGAGACCTCTTCGAAAACTGTGGCTACTCAGCTCAGGGGCGAAGTCAAACTGGCAGGCACCGCCCAAGGTCTTGAGCAAATCATTGATGGCTCCGGGATTGAGAGGTTTGACTCGAACCTGATCCCAGCGATTGACTGGGCGGAAAAGCGGGCCTGCCGCTATACCAGCTGTATCCATCCAATTTTTTATTGCTCTGGCCGGGCAACAAATTGGGCTCCCTGCAAAGGGTAGCGCTCGTACTATGCCAGTGGCTTGCTGATCGGTCTTGGAACGGGGGAGCCGAATGATTAAACCCTCCGGCTCCCACACCAGGTCGTTGACTTCTATGGCGACCAATTCGCTGCGACGAAAGGCTCCGAAAAAGCCCGTTAACACCAGCGCGATATCCCGATATCTCTTCTTGCTGTCAGGACGTTGCTGCAGATGCTTCACCATCTGCGCAATGTGTTCCAGTCGCAGCGCCTTGGCTTTGCGTTTGGGTTGGCCATGGGTACGGCGAACGCCTTCCATGGTTTTGCGGACCAGCGGATCACTTACCGGATCAGTGAGCCCTTGGTAATGGTGCCATTGGCTAATGGCGGTCAGGTGCAGGTCCAGGGTCCGCGGGTTGAGCGATTCGGCTCTGGCCAGTAGATAGCGCACGACGGTATCCCGATCCGAGGGCAGGCGACCACCCCATTTTTCAAATTGCCGAATGGCCGAACGGTAGGCTTTACGCGTGTTGTCGGACGTCGCTG
>CATLZI010000251.1 GCA_950063125.1 uncultured Porticoccus sp.
GTTGCCAAATGCAAAAATGGTTTTTGTACTTCGGGATCCTATTGAACGGTTGGTTTCATGTTTCAGGTATGCCAAACAGAGAGGAGTCTTGAGTCAAAACCTTAGCTTTGATGAGTATGTAGAGAAGCAGTTACTAAATAAAGTAGTTGCAACAACGCCATTGCATTACAGAGCCTTGGAGTGGGGGAGGTATGACCATTATCTGGCTGCTTTTAGGGGGAGAATGGGTAGCAGAATGATGACGGTTGAGTTTTCAGAGCTAAGAAGCAACCCCGAGCTTGTTATGGCTGGCATTGCCAAATTTGCGAAATTGAGTCCCGGGTTCTACAAGAATTATTCGTTCGAGATTGAAAACGACAGTCATAATTTACGTTTTAAAATGCTTGATAAGACCTACCGGGGATTGAGGCATAGTTTGCAACATGTCCTACCAAAAAAAGGATTTCTTTGGGAAATGTTTAAATGGAGCAACCAGAATGTGCTAAAAAAGATGCTAAGCTTCAATAAAACCGCAATGGAAAAAGTAGTTATAAGCGATTCTGTGAGAGAGAAGCTGGAAAACTATTACCAGCTTCCTTGAATCCATCAAGCTAGGGGTGAGCAGTGTCAAGTGTAACTTTTTAAACTGCTACAAGTTGACATTGGCTGCGTGATTTTTCAGGAAAGTTGTATCTGACCTCAGTTTTTTTTTCATTTCTGCACAAAAAATGGGCTGCTTTATGCAGCCCATTGTTACCGTGGTCAGCACCCGTTAAAGGTTGGGATCCGTCGAGAATTGTGGGGTCGTACGAGGCTTTGATCCGTCAAAAAAAGTAGTGACGGACGTGGCTTTCAGTATTTTGTGGTCAAAAAAGCCACGCTGAATGGCGCCGGTAACCGATACATAGTCGCCAACTTTAAGTTGTTGGTACCCTACGTTATCAAGCGGATCATAGGGCATGGTGTTTGTCTTAACCGTGAGTTTTCTATCGCCGCTATCCAGCGTGAAACTGTCATCAGCTACGATAGTGATTCGTCCCTGTACCGTACCGCGGGAAACGACCACGGGCATTTTCCCCGAGAGGTACGAATCCTCTTCCTTCATGGAGCTGGCGTGGAAGGTGGTACCAAGGTTTTCCACATAGACACTGCCGGCCTCAATCGTGGCACTTTCATACAGGTCATCATCCACCATGCCGGAGACTCGTACTTTGTCGCCTTTTTTCAGCGCGTAGGCATCGGCATCCCTGTCGACATCGTCCATCTCGACGGTGATATTGCCTTCACCGTAGTCGAGGACAAACATGTTCGGACCGACACGATCAACGGTCCCGTCAATGTTGAGCCATGTGCCATCCGGGTAGCTACGCGGCTTCTCCTCAGCTTCAGCGTAAGCGCCGATGGAAAACGCCATGACCAACATCATTAGCAGGGTATTAAGAGTACGGCAAATCATAATGATACCTCCGTATCGTTTGAGTGATTTAAAGTGACAAAAAATGCTTGGACAGGGCAGGCCGCTCGACCTCCAGCCTGTCGCAAAAAATCTGATTAGAGTTTTACAGGGGACTTATCGGATGTAGGGTGCTCGGAAGCCCACCTGTATTTGGTGGCATCCATGGAGTCAAGGGGATGGGCTGATACTTCGAACAACGGTGCTACTCTACATTGGCATCGATTGCTTGCCATAGGTTGTTTAAAAATTCCTCCATCGATTAAATACTGTGGTTAAGTCTCTCGACATTTTCTGATTTATTTTGTTCCCGACAGTTTTTTGTTGATCCGCGGGACATACTTGCAAAGGTAGTTCAAGCGACTGGGTCTCGCAAACTTCAAGCATGGTAAATGGGGTCATGTACAACCTTCTTTTGCAAAGTTTTAATGGCTTCGCCATAGCAGCTCTGTTCGGTTCCCTCGATCATCATAGGCGGAAAAGGCCACGCTCCCCCGAGGCATATCGCCCAAGCATTAACTTGTTATAGCCCTCTCCGTCTCCGCTATCTGCGGCGCCCACAACCTCCTTAAGCTATTTCGAAAAACAGGAACGGTGGCAATACCGACAGGCTATTTTCCAGCTCCAGTGGGGGCTAAATTCATCACAGAAGCAGTCAATGGTCATATATCTTGTGGTATCTTCGGCTTGCCGGGGTATTTCCATTGGCCATATAAACAGTGCTAGTCTCACCCAAGGTTTAAGGCATCTGTTGATGGTGGTTCCGGATTGGTGGGTGTCGAGTCAGTTTTGACACAGGCGGCCGTGTTTAACAGGCCGATTGGTTTCAACAGGCAGATTGAATCTGACAGAGGGGCTCTCCATGCTCGAATCAATCCAGCAACAAATTCTGGATGTTTTAACTTCGGTGATCGTTCATATTCCCAATCTGGTGGGTGGATTACTGTTATTGCTGGCCGGTTGGTTGCTGGCCCGTTTTTTACATCTGCTGGTTACCCGCTTTATCCGTACTCTCAATCATCTGCTGGATCGCCAGTTACAAAACTTAAATCTTCACTTTGTGCGCATACCGGCTGCCACAGAAAGGTTGATTGGTTTTGTGGTGTTCTGGGCCACTATTCTGATATTTGCCATTGTCGCAATTCGGGTGGTGGGCGTTGCCGGGGCGACTGTCTGGCTCGACCGTTTAATGGTGTATTTGCCCTCCCTGATGGCGGGTGGCCTGATTATTATCAGCGGCTATATTCTCGGCAGTGTGGTTCGCCATCTGATCACCCATGCGGCGGCCTCAGCCGATATTGCCCAGGCAGTGCTACTCGGTCAGATTGCGCAGATCTCCTTTCTTATCGTCGGCGTGGTCATGGGGCTTGGCCAGGTGGGCGTCGATGTCAGTTTCCTGGTCATTCTGTTTGGTATTGGTTTTGCCGCCGTTTTGACGGGATTTTCCCTGGCCTTTGGCCTCGGTGCCAGACCGCTAGTGGAAAACCTTATCGCAACACGACATCTCAAGGAATTTGTCCGCCCCGGGCAGATTGTCGAGACCGGCAACGAGCGGGGTAGGGTATTGGAGTTCACCGCTACCGGAATGGTGGTGGAAACGGCTGATGGCCGAAAACTGATTCCGGCCCGGCTCTGTATGCAACAGTCTTTCAGTGTGATTACCCGGGAGTCGATGGATGACAAACTCTAATCCCCTGAGTCTGGATTTTCTTGTCAGTAAGCCCGAGGCCGCTGCTCAGGTGTTGCAGTCGCTGGAGGATCAAGAGGCGGCATTTTACCTGCAGGAGGTGCCGGTCCGGATCGTTGCCCCGGTACTGCAGGAAATGCAGGTGTGGCCGGCATCGCGCATTCTCGATCAGTTATCGCTGGAGCAGAATGCTGCCATTTTTGCCCAGCTCCCTTATCAGACGGTCGCTGCGCTGTTGCGCTTGCAGCAGCGCGTACGGCGCACCGAACTGCTAGCGGTGCTGCCCGCCAAACTTGCCCGGTCTTTGAGTGTGTCGCTGATTTATCAGGAAAATACGGTTGGTGCCTGGATGGATATGTCCACACCGGGCTTTTATCCTGAGCTCACGGTCGGTGATTGTCTGGCATTACTGAAAAAGTCTGCGGACTCATTTGGTAC
>CATLZI010000252.1 GCA_950063125.1 uncultured Porticoccus sp.
AGTAGCCGGCGTCCATCAGCAAATGGCGCACACCAGCAATGAAGTGATAAATGAACCCGGCAAGAATTGCCCAGACGATGAGCTTGGCGACGACACTGTCCATGCATTCTTTTAACGCATCGAACGATTCCTGGCTCTGCAGAGACAGGCCCAAACCCCATATAAGGAAAGCCATACCGGCAAAAATTGCCACACCGGCGATACGGTGCGTAATAGACGCAATCATTTGCGGCGTAAACTTGATAGTCGTGATATCCAGATTAACAGGTCGTTGACTTTTCACGGTTCCAACCACTGAGACTGTGGCTCCAAAATCGGAGCGTTAAAGGAAGTTCCGAGAACAGTTAGGCAAGAAAAATCAGGTAGTTAAATAACCCCGAATTTTGTACCCCTCTCTCATTCGGGGCCGAAGTATAGTCTCATAGACATTGAAATACAAATGATCAATTGACCCTATAGACGTTTGTATAATAAGCATTTATCACCACTTTGGCGCGCTATAGCCCCCTGATGCACTATAATGGGTGCAGCATGGATGACTGAGCGGTTTTTACCCCCAAAACAGCCACTCAAGCCTGAAATAAATTGACAAACTTTCGTTGAGTGATTAGCTTTGGCGACCACTTTTGCTCGGCCCCTTTTCGGCAGATGAGCTTAAGTAGTCAAATACGTTCACGACTAAGCCAAACAACGTGACACAATTACCTTTGTCTCACCGGGCTTAATGCAGAGGCTCCATATTAACGAGCACGTAGGCGCAGTTGCCTTCCTATCAGGAAGTCAATTGAGTGATTCGGCATAATTCCTGCCTGAAATGCCTACTAACCGAGTACAGGAGAGTAATATGACTGAGAAAAGCGCTCAGTTAAACCTAGGCGGAAACACCCTCGATCTTCCCATTTATTCCGGCACCATTGGACCTGACGTCGTCGACGTTGGCAAATTGACCGGCGCGGGTGTGTTTACGTACGATCCAGGCTTTGTTTCCACAGCAGCCTGCGAATCCAAGATCACCTACATCGATGGCGGCAAGGGCGTGCTCTTGCACCGCGGCTACCCCATTGATCAATTAGCAGACAATTCTGATTACCTGGAAGTCTGTTACCTTCTCCTGTACGGAGAGCTGCCCAGCGCAACCGAAAAACAGCAGTTTGAAAACACCATCAACAACCACACCATGGTGCACGAGCAATTGCGAAACTTCTACCAGGGTTTCCGCCGTGATGCACACCCCATGGCGATTATGTGTGGCGTTGTTGGCGCGCTGTCAGCGTTCTATCACGACTCTCTGGAAATCTCCGATGAGCGGCATCGGGAAATCGCCGCATTCCGGTTGATAGCGAAAATGCCTACCCTGGCGGCCATGTGTTACAAATACTCCCTTGGCCAGCCCTTCATGTATCCAAGAAATGATCTGAGCTACTCAGAAAACTTCCTGCAGATGATGTTTGGCGTTCCTTGCGAAGAGTATGAAGTTAATCCGATTCTGGCCAAAGCCATGGATAAGATCTTCATTCTGCACGCGGATCATGAGCAAAACGCCTCCACCTCTACCGTGCGCCTGGCCGGCTCCTCCGGAGCCAATCCGTTTGCCTGTATCGCTGCCGGTATTGCCGCCCTGTGGGGGCCCGCACACGGCGGTGCCAACGAAGCCGTACTCGACATGCTGACTGAAATCGGCGATGTATCCAACGTCGACAAGTTTGTTGCCAAGGCCAAAGACAAAAATGATCCATTCCGTTTAATGGGATTCGGTCACCGCGTCTACAAGAACTACGATCCCCGCGCCAAGGTAATGCGTGAAACCTGCCATGAAGTGCTGGGCGAATTGGGCATTAAAGACCCTCTTCTGGAGCTGGCCATGAAGCTGGAAGACATTGCCCGTTCTGACAGTTATTTCATTGAGAAAAACCTGTACCCCAACGTGGATTTCTATTCAGGGATTATCCTGAAAGCCATCGGCATTCCCACCAGCATGTTCACCGTAATCTTTGCCCTGGCAAGAACGGTTGGCTGGGTTGCTCATTGGCATGAGATGATCAGCGGCTCCTATCGAATTGGCCGTCCACGCCAGCTCTACACCGGCTCGCCACAGCGGGACTTTGTTCCACTGGACAAGCGATAAAAAAAGGCTGCGCAAGCAGCCTTTTTTTTCGACTATTATTTCAGTCAACAGCAGCGCTTGCCCACGGGAGGAAACCACCATTATGAAAATTGCGTTTATTGGACTTGGGGTCATGGGTTATCCCATGGCAGGGCATTTTTCCACTAGCGGCCATGAAGTGTGCGTCTACAACCGGACCAACGCCAAGGCAGAACGCTGGCTGCAGACCCATAAAGGAACCTCAAAAGCCACTCCCGCTGCCGCGGCACTGGATGCAGATATTGTATTCACCTGCGTTGGCAACGATAGTGACCTGAACCAGGTTACCCTGGGCCCTGATGGTGTCATCAAAACGATGAAAGAAGGCGCCATACTGGTTGACCATACCACCGCTTCCGCCGACATTGCGCGGGCACTGTCGTCAACCCTCGCTCTCTCTGGAATCGGCTTTATTGATGCCCCGGTGTCCGGCGGGCAACTGGGTGCAGAAAAAGGCCAGCTTACGATTATGTGCGGGGGTAACGAGGACCACTTCGAGGTAGCAAAACCGGTGATGGACTGCTATGGGAAGCAGGTCACACTCATGGGGGAATGCGGTGCCGGGCAACTCACCAAAATGGTAAATCAGATCTGCATTGCCGGCCTGATTCAAAGCCTGGCAGAAGGCGTGCAGTTTGCAACAAAAGCCGGCCTGAATGTTGAACAGGTATTTGATGTCATTGGCAAAGGTGCCGCGCAGTCCTGGCAAATGGACAACCGACATAAAACCATGATTGAGGATCGCTTTGATCACGGCTTTGCAGTTGACTGGATGAGAAAGGATCTTGCTATTTGTTTGGAGGAAGCCCGTCGAAATGAATCCAGCTTGCCGGTGGCTGCGCTGGTTGACCAATTCTACTCGGAAGTACAGCGCATGGGGGGCGGTCGCTGGGATACATCGAGCCTTTTAAAACGTCTGCTACTGAGATGAGTAGATTGAATCGTAATTATTGAGTGTCAACCTGGCAGGTGATTGCATTCGAACCGTAGCAACCGCAGAAATATTGGTTCCATTATTTGCTGCAGGGAGATTGGATTCACCAATCAAACGTATATTGCTGACGAAGGGTATACCGCTATCGTAGCGATAGGTGACCCGTATTCTTAGAATATTGGCGTCCTGAATACTAGCACCATTGCATATCAAGGCATCGTTATCATAGAACGGCATGCCGAAATAGGGAATCTCACAACTCCCTGGAAGGTAACAATCACTATCGTCATAAGATGGCTGCTCGCCACACGCTTGAAACATTTCAAGTGTAGGATTCAGGACTTCAACTGAGATGTTGGCAAGCTGGTTTGATACGGCGTCACCATCATTGCCGTCAATGCCTGTAGTGGCCTGCATACGATAGGCATTGACGGCAATGATGG
>CATLZI010000253.1 GCA_950063125.1 uncultured Porticoccus sp.
CGATACCTTCAGTTACTTCACCCGGGAAACCACTGAGGACGGTGAATACTTCAGCGACGAAGACATCATCGCGCACATGAGCTTCCTGCTCTTCGCTGCGCACGACACCACTACCAGTGCCCTTAGTCACTTGATGCTGCATCTCGGGGAGAATCCCGAGTGGCAGCAGCGCTTGCGCGAGGAAGCGGCGTCGATCGATAAGGAGTTTCTGGATTACGACGATCTCGAAAAGATGCCACTGGCCGACGCGGCGGTGAAGGAAACCCTGCGACTGCATCCCTCAGCGATGGTGGCGCAGCGGAGAACAATTCGCGACTGCGAACTCGGCGGTTACCGCATACCTGCCAACACCCTTCTGTTTCTGGTGCCCCAGTATACCCACCGTATGGCCGAGTACTGGGATAATCCTCATACCTTCGATCCTGAGCGCTGGCTGGAGCCTCGCAACGAGCACAAGCGCCACCCCTTCAGTTTTGTCGGCTTCGGCGGCGGCGCTCATAAATGTATCGGCATGCACTTCGCGTTGACACAGACCAAGAACTTTTTACACCAGTTTCTGCGTCGCTATGAGTTCTCATTGGCGGCTGATTCCGGTGAAAAACTTCAGACCGTTCCACTGCCCAAGCCAGCGGATGATCTACCACTGCATTTGAAGCGTTTAGGGTAATACGTCTGCCGGGGCCTCCCTGTAGGCCAACCATCGCACCAGCACAATTTTGGCGTGGTTCGCCGGACTTTTCTGTGGTATGAGGCATGGGTTCGAGCGAGCTTCGCAGATGCTTTGCATCTCATACCCCAGTTTATTCTTTAGGATGGGATAGCCTGTAAGCTTTTGGTGACATGCCATAATGCTTTTTAAATAGCCTAGAAAAATTGTATTGATCGCTGTATCCCACCGCTTGCGCGATTGACTTAATCGACTGATTTGTATTCTGAAGAAGCAGCCGTGCTTTGTTCATTCTTAGGTTGCTAATGTAATCGAAAGGTGGCCTACCTAGCTCTTTCTTGAACAAGCGACTAAATGCCTCCCTTGTCATATTCTGACTGTTAGCCAGATTTTCAATGGCGATATTCTGTGTGTAAGACCGATTCAGGTAGGTGACTGATTTTTGAATGCGATGATCGATTACCGTTCTTTGGGATAACGTGATATCCAATTGGCTTAAGGTGTAACTAACTAAAAGGTTGCTATAAAGTTGTCCAATTAAGCCGTATCGATCTTTCTCTGCCATGGAACTAAGCCGAGTAACCCGATCAATCACTATGTCAATCGCAGGAGCCTTATAGATACCAGGTTCTATATTGAGGTGAATCGATGGCAGGTAAAAATAAAGTACCAACTGGAAAGACGATGAAAGTAGCGTGCCGTATACCTCCGTATGCGGCGGTATTAAATAGATCCAATTTGGCTCAAGAAAAATTTGGCGACCTTCATACTGCAGAGCCGCGGTAATCTCGGCATTGTAGTAAAGACACCACTCTTTGGTGTTCATGGGAACGTTGCCAATATTCTTGTCTACCCAAACATATTCGCAACTGACAAGGTCTACACGGAAATTCCCTTCTTCTTTCATAAACTGTACTTGGCTTTAAAAAAAGATGGCTTATTCTATCCAGCATAAATAATCGGGTGGCCTACCCTATATTGTATATCACAAATAGCCATCAATTGGTCATATTACACCATTCGTCGGAGGAATGTTTGGACTCCCCGAGAAAGATAGACACTTCCGCGCTATTCTTGAGCATAGGAGGAAGTCATATGAGCAGTCAACGATATACCCCGAAATTCAAGGACGAGGCCGTTCGCCAAGTAGTTGACAAAGGACTTTCAGTCGCCAGTTCGTTAATGCACACCGGTATGAATTTGCGGTAACAACGATGTGTCTTTCACTGAATGTTGCACGAGCCGGCTTCTACCAATGGCCGCAAATATCGCTATCTGATGGGGCAATGGAAGATTTATGGGTGCCGGCTTAACCCGGTCATCGTATGCAGCAAGCCGGGGCGTTTATGGCTCCCCACGGGTATTCCTGGATTTGCGCGAAGTCGGAGAAACCTGCGGGATACATCGGGTTGCCAAAACCATGAAAGCCCCCCTTTAAAGGCGGTGCGCGTCCAGATCACACATCTCCATCATTCGGTCAGATATACCTATTTTAGCGCAAGGTTTCTATTGCTATATTTGGAGTTGGAAAGTCCGACACATTGATTAGCAGGAGCTAGAAGGCCGTGGCAACACAATTATTTCCCATGCTGGATCCGAATTATATCGACAATCCTGAGCCGTACTGGCAACAGCTGAGAGAGGAAGCCCCGCTGTATTGGAGCGAGGAATTCAACTTTTGGGTGGTTACTCGCTATGAGGACGTGGATAATTTCGCAAAGCGGCCGGAAGACTTTTCATCTTCGAGCGGCCCTGGCGGTGGTTTGCGAATGGATGATGCTTCAGCTGAGGACGTAGTAGGCTTTTTGCCGATGATTCAAAACGACCCGCCAGAACATACCAGGTTGCGCTCTATATTTGCCAGAAGCTTCACATCGCGCCGCATAACGCAATTGGAATCTGAGATAAGTGGAATCGCCGATCAATTGATTTCTGACTTACAAAACAAATCTTCCGAAGGAAGAGAGTTAGACCTCTACAAAGATTTTGCAAGTCCATTACCGGTGGCAGTTATTGCAAAGCTTTTAGGAATACCGTTGGAATATTACGAGCGGCTTAAATTTTGGAATGAGGCATTGGGAGTTGGTGTCGGCGGAAGCTATACAGAAAAACAGCGTTTTAACGCCACAACTGAAATGAACGACACTTTATCCGAAATCATTGAGGAAAAACGACTCAACCCTGCAGGTGACCTGATTTCGTCGCTCGTTAAATTGGCCGATGAAGATGGCGAGCAGCTAAAGCCGAATGAACTTTTAGGGTTTTGTAAATTGTTGTGGATTGCCGGCAACGAGACAACCACGAATTTAATAACAAACGCTGCGGTTGTACTCCAGGAGCAACCCGAGATACTTGAGAAGCTGAAAAATAATAAAGCACTGATTCCTCAATTTGTCGAAGAAGCACTTCGCTACGTAGGGCCGGTAAATGGGCTCTTCCGTCGAGTAACTCGAGATATTGAATACAAAGGGAAGAAACTTAGGGAAAATGACAATGTCTGGATAATGTTCGCCTCAGCCAACAGGGATGAGAGACATTTTGAAAGCCCGGAAAGTTTCATTATTGAGCGAAGCCCTAATGATCATTTGTCACTGGGAAAGGGAGTGCATTTTTGCATGGGTGCAGCCCTGGCAAGACTTGAGGCACAAATAGCCTTTGAGCATCTGGTAGACGTGCTCCCTGGCTTTGAGTTAAAACCTGAAGAGGGTTTGCGCATTCCCGTACCAGTTCTGCGCGGGTGGATAAAGCTACCCATGATTCGTAAAGTATGACGCCATGAACGCCGCAGGGTTGTCTAATTGCCACGCCTTAACCAGTCGTGGCTGTTCGCGCTATGGCTGCTATGGG
>CATLZI010000254.1 GCA_950063125.1 uncultured Porticoccus sp.
TTCGTTGAGCAATTTGCCCGCTGCCCGGATGTGGCCAATATTGGTCATACAGGAACCGATAAACACCTCGTCCACCTTGTCGCCCGCCACGTCAGACAGCAGTCGTGCATCGTCCGGGTCGTTGGGGCAGCAGACAATCGGTTCCTTGATGTCTGCCAGATCGATTTCCAGTACGGCAGCGTACTCCGCGTCGGCATCGGCCTGCATCAGCGAGGGGTTGGCGAGCCAGTCTTCCATTTTGCCCACCCGGCGTTCCAGGGTGCGGATATCGCCATAGCCTTCGGCGATCATCCAGCGCAACAGGGTGATGTTGGATTTCAGGTATTCCGTCACGGAGGCTTCGCTGAGCTTGATGGTGCAACCGGCAGCAGAGCGCTCGGCCGATGCATCCGACAATTCAAACGCCTGTTCCACGGTCAGTTTATCGAGACCCTCGATTTCCAGAATGCGGCCGGAGAAGAAGTTCTTTTTGCCTTTTTTCTCAACGGTCAGCAGGCCTTCCTTGATACCGTAGTAGGGAATGGCATGTACCAGATCGCGCAGGGTGATACCTGGTTGCAGGTCGCCCTTGAAGCGAACCAGTACCGATTCAGGCATGTCCAGTGGCATCACGCCAGTGGCGGCGGCAAAAGCCACCAGGCCGGAACCGCCGGGGAAAGAAATACCCATGGGGAAGCGGGTGTGGGAATCGCCGCCGGTGCCGACTGTGTCGGGCAGCAGCATGCGGTTCAGCCAGCTGTGGATAATACCGTCGCCCGGCCGCAGGGAAACGCCGCCGCGGTTCATGATGAAATCGGGCAGGGTGTGTTGTGTCTCGACATCAATGGGTTTCGGATAGGCAGCCGTGTGGCAGAAAGATTGCATCACCAGGTCGGCGGAGAAACCGAGGCAGGCCAGATCCTTGAGCTCGTCCCGGGTCATCGGGCCAGTGGTATCCTGTGAGCCCACTGTCGTCATTTTCGGTTCGCAGTAAAAGCCGGGGCGGACGCCCTCGAGACCACAGGCCTTGCCGACCATTTTTTGCGCCAGGGTGTAGCCTTTGCCTGTGTCGGCCGGTTGCGCCGGCAGGCGGAACAGGTCGGAGGCGGGCAGCCCCAGATGTTCGCGGGCGCGCTGGGTAAGACCGCGGCCCACAATCAGATTGATGCGACCTTCGGCCTGGACTTCATCCAGAATCACACCGGATTTGAATTGAAACTCTGACAATACGTCACCGGACTCGCTGAGAATCTTGCCGTCATAGGGACGGATTTCAATTACATCACCCATGTTGATGTCGTCGACTGGCGCTTCAAAAACCAGCGCGCCGGCATCTTCCATGGTGTTGAAGAAAATCGGGGCGACTTTGTTGCCGATACAGATGCCACCGGAGCGTTTGTTCGGCACACCGGGGATATCGTCACCGAAGAACCACAATACCGAGTTGGTGGCAGACTTGCGCGAGGAGCCGGTACCCACCACGTCGCCGACGAAGGCGACCGGCAGACCTTTAGATTTAATGTCCTCGATCTGTTTCATCGGGCCGATTTTACCTGGCTCATCGGGCGCCAGGCCGTCGCGGGTCATTTTGTAGGCCGCCAGGGCATGCAGCGGAATGTCCGGACGAGACCAGGCGTCGGGTGCAGGTGACAGGTCATCGGTATTGGTTTCGCCGGTCACCTTGAAAACAATGGCCTTGATACTTTCGGGGACAGCATCCTGTCGGGTAAACCACTCGGCATCGGCCCAGGACTGAAGCACGGCTTTGGCTTGGGCATTGCCGGCATCGGCTTTTTCGGCGACGTCATGAAATGCGTCAAAAACCAGAATGGTACTTTTGAGCTGTTCCGCCACATCGTTGGCGAACTCCGGATCATCCAGCAAGTCAACCAGCGTTTCGACGTTGTAGCCGCCGTGCATATTGCCGAGTAATGTTACTGCAGCGGGGCGGTCGATCAGTGGACAGGTGATTTCGCCTTTGGCTACCGCGCTGAGAAAGCCGGCTTTGACATAAGCCGCTTCATCCACACCGGGTGGAACGCGGTTGGCGATCAGGTCGAGTAAAAAGTCTTCTTCCCCGGCGGGCGGGTTTTTCAGCAGTTCCACCAGGTCGGCGGTCCACTCGGGTGTCAGGGGTTTGGGTGGGATTCCCTCGGCGGCACGTTCTGCCACATGTTGGCGATAGGCTTCAAGCACAGTTTGTATCCTCTTTTTGTGTGAGTGTCCCCAATCCGGGATCGGCACCGGCTGGGTTATCGGTGACTCGTCACCGATGTGGGTATTCTGGCTGGGCGTACTGACATGCCCATAGGGGGCGCTATCTTACTACAGATCAAAATTCAGGGTAACTTGGCTACAGTTGATAACGGTCATTCACCCAGTAAATTCTCTGTTACAATTTCCAGCATCACCATCAGGCCCGATGAGGGTTTCAGAACGGGTAACCGCCATGCTCAAATTATACGGATTTCATACCAGCCACTATTTCAATATGGTGAAACTGGCACTGTTGGAAAAAGGCTTCGAATTTGAGGAAGTCCACAGTTATCCCAGCCGGGAGCCCCTGTTCCTGACCATGAGTCCCATGGGCGAAGTGCCTTTTCTGGAGGCCCGGGAGGGCTACATCAGCAATGTCCCGGTGATTATGGAGTTTCTCGAGGAAATTATTCCGGAGGTGCCACTGTTGCCGGAGGATGTTTTCGAGCGGGCCAAGGTCAGGGAATTAATGAGTATTCTGCTGCAGCATATTGAACAGCCGGTCAGCCGTCTGCTTGATCATGCCGACAGCGGAGGGACGCCGGATCAGGCACAGGTGGATCAGGTGGCGGTTGAGGTGGAGCAAGGCCTGGACGCATTGTCCCGACTGGCCAGGTTTGACCCTTACCTGTGTGGCGAAGACTTCAGTTATGCGGACGTCATTGCTTACCACTCTCTGGATCTGGTCAACAGCACCATGAAAAAGTTTGGCCCCTGGACGGTGATCGACGATATGGCCGGTCTGGCAGACTGGCGCAACACCGTCGCCACTCGACCGATCGTTCACCAGATGGACAATACACTGATCAGCGAACAGGACACTTTTTCAGCTGATTCCTGATCGACAGATTTAAACACCAAAGGCACGTTGTTGTGGCAGTCTCCGCGCTCGATGAAATTCAGGCTTTTCTGTCCTGTCCGACACCTGATAGCTGGGTTGAGGAGGCTGTGAAGCAGGAAAATCAGGATGTTTTGCTGATAGATCATGCCAACTGTGAGAAAAAAGCTGCCAGCACGGCGTTAAACCTGATCTACCGCTACACCGACAATTTTGAGCTGCTCAATAAAATGTCCCGGCTGGCCCGGGAGGAAATGCGTCACTTCGAGCAGGTCATTGCCATCACCACCAACCAGTCGATCATTACCCGTGCCACCGCGCAGGATGTCATCGCCCGTGGCAGCGGACCAGCCGGTTTCGCTGGTCTGATAGGTCTGTACCAGCACCAGTTCACCGTCTGCATTTTCCAGCAGCTGCTCTGCCTGCTCT
>CATLZI010000255.1 GCA_950063125.1 uncultured Porticoccus sp.
CACCACTGGCCAGGGCCAACAGCTGATGACCCAGGCAAATACCAAACACCGGGATATCGTGGTCGAGAATATCGCGAATGGCCCGGATGGCGTAATCGCAGGGTTCCGGGTCGCCGGGGCCGTTCGAGAGAAACACGCCGTCCGGGTTCATGGCCAACACCTCGGCGGCAGGTGTCTCCGCAGGGACCACCGTCAAATTGGCGCCACGATCCACCAGCATACGCAGAATATTCCGCTTCGTGCCGAAATCGTAGGCAACAACATTGTAGGGTTTTTCCGAGGGGACTGAACAACCCTGTCCGAGACGCCAGGTACCCTCCCGCCAGAGGTAGGATTTTGCGGTCGTCACTTCCCGGGCCAGATCCATGCCCTTTAGACCAGCAAAACTTCTTGCCGAAGACAAGGCTTTTGCCTGATCGACAGAACCCGCCATCAGACAACCATTCTGGGCACCCTTCTCCCGCAGAATTCGCGTCAGTTTGCGAGTATCTATATTGGCAATACCGAGAATGTTATTTGCCTTCAGATAGGCGTCGAGCGATTGGCGGGACCGGAAATTGCTTGCCATCAACGGCAAATCCCGGATCACCAGGCCCGCAGCCCAGATCCGGTCAGACTCGTTGTCCTCATCATTGACACCAGTATTACCAATGTGTGGGTAGGTCAGTGTCACGATCTGGCGGGCATAGGAGGGATCAGTAAGAATTTCCTGGTATCCCGTCAATGCTGTATTGAATACCACCTCACCACTGGAAACACCCTCCGCACCAATGGCGATGCCTTCGAAAACAGTACCATCTTCAAGTGCAAGAATGGCGGACCGATGGCTATCGGTATTCAAAGCAACCTCCTCAAATTACCGGGAATCCAGGACTGCAGGAATTGCCCGTATCAAAAACTATCCCATTGATTTCAATGATATCAGGCTGCAAAAAAGCGAGATGAAACCGTACGTCTCACCTCGCTTTCAAATCATTCAATCGCGCTTTTCACCTGTGTCTTTGCAGGGCGTTTCACGTCAACAGAAACTAGCCCGATATTCTAGGCAAGAGGCATACCGATGTCCAGTGCTAATCCATTTCCAAGCTGGTGGTCAGCGGCAAAAAACGGCGACTCCTGTTGCCCGACGCATCAAAACTGCCACAACGGCATTATGGTCACCACCCTCTGCTCAATCTCGCTGACTGTATCTCTACAACTGCACCTCTACAACTGACAGTTTTGGGCAGTATTTACCCGGCAGGAGAGTTTTTCCAGCGCTGCAACTGCACAGAATCGCTATTAAGCGGGGCACAGGTTGTGGAGAAAAAAGCCTCCTATCGCCTGTCGTACCGCCTACTTCAACCCCAGTACATCCTGCATATCAAACAGGCCGGTCTGTTTTTCCTGTAACCAGCCAGCGGCACGAACGGCACCGCGGGCAAACGACATACGACTCGAGGCTTTATGGGTAATTTCCACCCGCTCCCCTTCAGCCGCAAACATCACTGTATGGTCGCCGACAATATCACCGGCCCGGACAGTGGCAAAACCGATGGTTTGCCGATCACGCGCGCCCATCTGTCCCTCGCGACCGTAAACAGCGACTTCGCTCAGATCACGACCCAGCGCGCTGGCGACCACCTCACCCATACTCAGTGCTGTGCCTGAGGGGGCATCAACCTTATGTCGGTGGTGGGCCTCGTAAATCTCAATATCAACTTCATCACCCAGCACGCTGGCCGCCATATCCAGCAATTTGAAACACAAATTTACCCCGGTACTGAAGTTGGATGCCATACACAAGGCAGTGCGGTCCGCATGGGAAATCAGTTGAGTGCGCTGTTCCGGGGTAAAACCGGTGGTGCCTATCACCATTTTGCGACCGCTGGCGGCACAGGCCTCGACATTCACAAGCGTGGCATCGGGGGCGGTGAAATCGATCAGCACATCAAATTGTTCCAGCGCCTGACGGATATCACCGAGCACCTTGACGCCATTGGAACCGACACCCGCCAGCTCACCGGCATCAACGCCTATTAGGGAACTGCCAGGCCGCTCCAGGGCAACCGTGAGCTGCATAGAGGGATTCAGGGCAACCGCTTCAATCAGCGCCTTGCCCATACGGCCGGCAGCGCCGGTAACTGCTATTCGCGTCATCGAGATATCTCATACTGATGGCACAAAGCACCAAATGGGGCCTGTGTGCAGATAATCACTATATCGTAAAGCCATCAAAGAATTTTTTCACACCTTCAAACCAGGACGCTCTTTTGGGTGAGTGCTTGCCTTTTTCGAGACTTTCCTGGAGCTGGCGCAACAATTCTTTCTGCTCGGCATTGAGGTTCACTGGCGTTTCGAGGACAACCCGGCAAAGCAGGTCGCCAGGGCCACCGCCGCGCACGCTGGCGACACCCTTGCCCCGCAGGCGAAAGACCCGATCGGTCTGGGTTTCGGGGGGAATCTTCAATTTCACCCGACCATCCAGCGTCGGCACCTCAATTTCTCCACCCAGAATGGCATCCACAATACTGATCGGCACTTCGCAATACAGGTTTCTACCCTCGCGCTTGAACAACGAGTGCTCGCGAACGTGGATCTGAACATAAAGGTCGCCCGGAGGACCACCCTCCGGCCCGGCTTCACCTTCACCCGCTAGACGAATCCTATCACCGGTATCAACACCGGCAGGAACCTTGACAGACAGCGTCTTGCTTTCCTGTACGCGACCCTGACCATGGCAAACTCCACAGGGATCAGAAATAACCTGACCGCGACCCCGACAAGTCGGACAAGTCTGCTGAACAGCAATGAAGCCCTGCGACATGCGCACCTGACCATGACCACCGCAAGTACCACAAGTGGTTGGCGTGCTGCCTTTTTTGGCACCGGAGCCGTCGCAGGTTTTACAATTGACCAGGGTAGGCACCCTGATCTGGACCGTTTTACCTTTTACCGCATCTTCGAGGTCGAGTTGCATATCATAGCGCAGGTCTGAACCCCGCATAGGGCCGCCCCTGCCGCGGCCACCACCGCCAAAAATATCGCCGAAAACATCGCCGAAAATATCGCTGAAACCACCGAACCCGGGGCCACCCTGACCACCGCCAAATCCGGCATTGGGGTCCACTCCGGCATGACCATATTGATCATAGGCCGCTTTCTTCTCTTTATCGGAAAGCACCTCATAGGCCTCGGTAGCTTCCTTGAATACATCTTCCGCCGCCTTATTGTCCGGATTCCGGTCCGGGTGATTTTTCATCGCAATCCGGCGGTAGGCTTTTTTAACTTCGTCAGCGGAGGCGTTTTTGGCAACACCGAGAATTTCGTAATAATCGCGTTTGGCCATTGCGTTTCAACTTCTCTGGTTGGGTTCACTGCCAGAGGCAGTAATTATCATGTTGTCCGGCGCACTGCCTTGGCAGCACACCGGACACGGCAAGGCGCGGACTGGAAACCGCGCCTGCTTTCGGCACTGGCATGCCGGGCATTCCAAGTAGAA
>CATLZI010000256.1 GCA_950063125.1 uncultured Porticoccus sp.
GCGGCCGATGAGGATAACGGTGGCGCCATGGGCCGCAAAGGTTCTGGCGGCCTCGGCACCAATGCCGTCGCCTGCGCCGGTGACAGCGATAACCTTTCCGTCCAGCAGGTTATCGGGTGCTTGATACTGCTTGTGATTCATGGGGTTTCCTCTGAAAAATCAAGGGTGATAACTGATTGGCATCATCGACAGTATAGGTGGCCCCCCAGCTGCCCGGATCTTCGCTGTCGTCCAGATAGCCGTAGGCGGCGGCGATAGTGGCGGTGCCGGCGCGTATTCCTGCTTCGATGTCCCTGAGATGATCACCAATAAAGACGGCTGCCTCTGGAGCAATAGCCAGTTCCCGCAATGCAAGCAGGACGGATTCCGGGTCAGGCTTGGTGCGGGTGACATGATCCGGGCAAATTATCGTGCTGGGAGCGGACGTCAGGTGGAGCCGCTCCAGGATGGCCAGGGTATACCGTTCCGGTTTGTTGGTCACAATGCCCCAGGGGATCTGATGTTCAGCCAATTCTGCCAGCAGCTCGACAATGCCGGGAAAGGGCCGGGTCTGTTCTGCCAGGTTCTCCATGTACAGCGACAGCAACTCCTGACGCAGGGGCTCAAAATCCGGATGGCTGTTGTGTAATGAAAAAGTCTTGCTGATGATCCCCGCCGAGCCGTGAGTCACCATTTTCCGAATGTTGTCCTCGGTCAGCAGTGGCATCCCTCGGCTGTTCAACAACCGGTTGGTGCAGGTCAGAAAGTCCGGTGCGGTATCCAGCAGGGTGCCGTCGAGATCAAAAAGAACAGCCTGAAATGTTGGTTGTTTGGCCATTAAACTGGATATCCCATCAGGCGGGTTTGCGCACGCAGATCATGTAATTGACGGCCACATCACGATCTGTCAACCGGTAGCGGCGGGTCAATGGGTTGTAGACCATGCCCGTCATGGTTTGCAGTTCCAGCCCGCATTCCCTGACCCACTGACAGAGCTCTGAGGGGCGAATAAACTTGCCGTAGTCATGGGTGCCTCTCGGCAGAAGACGCAGCAGGTATTCCGCACCGATAATGGCAAACAGGTAGGCTTTGGGGTTGCGGTTAATCGTTGAAAAAAACAGGTAGCCACCCGGTTTTACCAGTCGTGCGCAGGCAGCTATGACGGACAACGGGTCTGGCACGTGTTCCAGCATTTCCAGGCAAGTGACGATATCAAATTGCTCGGGATGTTGCGCAGCCATATCCTCAGCAGTGCTGCGCAGATAGTTCACTGTAACACCGCTTTCCAGTCCGTGTAGCTGGGCGACCGCCAGCGGCGCCTCGCCCATATCGATGCCGGTGACGTCGGCGCCACGATGAACCATGGCTTCAGCCAGAATTCCTCCGCCACAGCCCACGTCCAGTAATTTTTGCTCTGCCACCGGAGAGTAGCGGTCGATCCAGTTAACCCGGAGCGGGTTGATGTCGTGCAGGGGCTTGAATTCGCTTTCCCGGTCCCACCAGCGACTGGCCAGGGCTTCAAATTTGGCGATCTCGGCAGGATCGATATTGGGCGATGACATGTTGGATCCCCAGTTGGACATGTGGCGGATTTAAAAATGCTTCAGCTTTTACCGGTAAACTTGCGTTGCCACTGCCTGGCCTTGACCATGATTTCCTGTTCGTTAATGGTCTGTAGTTGCCGTTCCAGCATCAAGGCTCGACCATTGACCCACAGATGGCTGGCGCGACTTCCGGAGTTGGTGTAAACCAGTTGAGACGCTGGATTATACAGCGGTTCAGTTTCAATTGTCCCAACCTCTATCGCTACCAGGTCTGCCGCTTTGCCCGCTTCGATACTGCCAATGCGGTCCCCCCAGCCCAGCGCTCTGGCCCCATTGATAGTAGCCATTTGCAAGGCAGTATGTGCATCGGCGGCACCGGGGTCGCCGGAAACGGCCTTTGCGACGATCGCCGCTGTGCGCATTTCGCCAAACATATCCAGATCGTTATTACTGGCGGCACCGTCAGTGCCCAGTGCCACATTGATCCCTCGCTCCTGGAGCTGAGCCAGCGGACAGAATCCGCTGGCCATTTTCAGATTGGACTCCGGGCAGTGAACAACATGGGCGTTGAAACTGGCGATGGTTTCCAGATCGCTCTCGTCCAATGCTGTCATGTGTACACACTGGGTAAGGGGTGAAAAGAACTCCAGGGCCTTGAGTCGTTGAATGGGCCTCACTCCATACTGCCCTAGGCTGTCCGAAACTTCGCCTGCAGTTTCATGTAGATGAATCTGTACACAGGTGTCCAGCTCCTGAGCGTAAGTGGCTATCTTGCGGAGTGGCTCATCGGAGAGGGTGTAGGGGGCATGGGGGCCAAAGGCAATACGTGTGAGGTCGCGTCCTTTGTAGTCATCCCGCAACTGCAGCCCTTTATGGATATACTCATCGGGTCCGCGTCCCCAAGGGGAAGGGAAGTCGAAAACCGGGAAGGCGATCTGACTGCGAATGCCGGCATGGCTGGCCACCCTGGCAGCGCTCTCGGGAAAGAAATACATGTCAGAAAAACAGCTGGTACCGCTGCGAATCATTTCTGCAACCGCGAGTTCAGTGCCGTCCTGCACAAAGCTGTCACTGACCCAGTGCATTTCGATGGGCCAGATATGCTCTTCCAGCCAGGTTTTCAGCGGGTAGTCGTCAGCGTAGCCGCGCAGCAATGTCATGGCGGCATGACCGTGGGCGTTGACCAGTCCCGGCATCAGAATATGATTTGGCAGTGATACGTGTTCGCGAGCGCAGTACCTTCGCTCCGCCTCAATGAGTGGCAGCAGGGCGAGAATGTCGCCATCGCGGATAGCCACACAGCAGTTTTCGTAAACCTGACCCTCCGGGATGATCGGGATAATCCAGCGCGCTGAAATCAACAGATCTATGGGTTCAGGCGTCATGATGGGCCATTCCTTGAATCGCTAGCAGGTCGCGCAGTATACCCGCAGAAAAAAGATCATTAAACAAAGGCATACAAGGGCGTTTCAAGCGTATTTTGTGGTATGATCCCGCGCTTGTTTTGGCGCCATCAGGCGCCTGAACGTCCAAAACAAGCAGAAAGGGATCGAGCAGCAGTATGGGTGAATTAGCCAGAGAAATCCTGCCCGTCAATATCGAAGACGAATTGCGCCAATCCTACCTCGATTACGCGATGAGCGTCATTGTCGGCAGGGCACTTCCCGATGTTCGCGATGGTCTTAAACCGGTTCACCGGCGAGTGCTCTTTGCCATGAGCGTTCTGAATAACGACTGGAACAAGGCTTACAAGAAGTCTGCCCGGGTTGTAGGTGATGTGATTGGTAAGTATCACCCCCACGGTGATTCGGCTGTTTACGATACGATTGTCCGCATGGCCCAACCGTTTTCCCTGCGCTACATGCTGGTGGATGGCCAGGGTAACTTCGGTTCCATCGACGGTGACTCTGCGGCGGCAATGCGTTACACCGAAATCCGGATGGCC
>CATLZI010000257.1 GCA_950063125.1 uncultured Porticoccus sp.
CGCCACGGAGTGAAACCCATCCGCCACATGACCAGCTTTTTCCTGCACGGGAACGGTTTTGAAACCGAAATGGGTGGTTTTGTTGTCAGTCATCGCCCAACGCCGGATTGAGAAAGGTCGACATTGTACACTGACACTGCCGGGGTGTCCCTTGGCGAGACGTCAATCAGCAGGTTTTCTGATCGCAATCAACTCCCCTGAAGCCCGGGTAGTCAGGGGATGTAACGCTCCCGCCTGGCGGGTTTGAGACGAGCCAGATCGACGACAATAAGTCCATCCACACAGTTGGCAAAGGCCGGGTCGATATTGAACCCGGCAAACTGGACGCCGCCCAGTTCACAGACCTCGGTGTACTGTTTGAACAGGGTGGGAACACTGAGATTCATATGGGCCAGTTCGCTCTTCAACTGGGTGAATTCTTCCCGTTGATCCACACCGGGGAATTTTTCGGCCAGTTCGGTCAGGCGATCCTGGTTGATACGATAGGGCAGCATCGGTTCGGCCAGGTGTTGCAGGTTGGGATAGTGGCGGCTGTAGAAATACACCAACATTTCCATGGCCCATTCGGGATAGCTGTTACTCAGCGTCACCGGTCCAAACAGATAGCGGTAGTGGGGATTTTTACCCAGAAAAGCACCGATTCCGTACCACAGGTAATCCAGGCTGCGACGGCCCCAGTATTTGGGTTGCACAAAGCTGCGTCCCAGTTCCAGCCCCTGTGACAGGTAGGGTTTCATGCCAGGGGCATAATCAAACAGCTCTGCGGAGTAGAGATATCCCCGCCCCATAGTGTCCAGGCAAACCGAAGCATCACAGAACCGGTAGGCCCCGGCGATTTCCAGTTCTTCCTCATCCCACAGCAGTAGATGAAAATAGTGGTGGTCGTACCCGTCGATGTCGCGGCGGCTGCCGGTACCTTCCCCCACCGCCCGGAAGGCAATTTCCCGCAACCGGCCCACTTCCCGCATGATCAACGAATCGGGCTGGTAACGGTACAGGTAGATCTGTTTGCCATCACCGGTACTGCCCAGCCATTCGCACTGTTTGACTGCCTCCCGCAGCAGTGCCCGGTTTTCCGGGTGGGCAATGGCGCTGACCGTATTGAAAATTCCTTTTTTGTCCTGGCCGATGCGGTACAGGTGGCGCTTGAACAGTTTACTTTTTTCCCGCAATGGCACATTGATGCGCTGGTAGCAGTCATAGCTGACCGGTTCGCCGATGCGAACGTCCACACAGTTCCTGGCCTGTTTGAACATTTCTCTCACCAGCAGCAGGGTGGAGAGCGGTTTGGCGACCAGCGACACACTGTAGAACAGCGCCGAATTGCGACCGTCCACGAATACCGGCAGAACTGGCGCCTTGCTGTTGATGGCCATGCGCAGGAAACCATTGCGCCATTCGCCATCGCGGATGCCCTGGGGGCCGAAGCGGGATACCTCGCCGGCGGGGAAGATAATGATCGCCCCTTCCTTGTCCAGGTGTTCACGGATGGCGGTCAGATTCTGGCGCGTGGTATTGCCACCCATATTGTCCACGGGCAGTAGCAGATTGTGCAGCGGCTTGATGGTGAACAGCAGTTCGTTGGCCACAACCTTGACATCCGGGCGGGTTTCTCTCACCAGTTTCAGTAGTGCCAGGCCATCCAGTGAGCCAATGGGATGGTTGGCTATGATGACGACCCGACCGTGGGTGGGGATACGGTGCCGTTCGTGGTCGCGCACGGTGTAGCGGAAATCGAAGTAATCCAGCACCTGTTCGACAAAGTCGAAGCCGTGAAGATGGGGATAATCCTGCTCGAACTGCTGGAAACTCTGTTCCCGGAACAGCATCCTCAGCACCCGGATAACGGGACGCACCAGTTTGGGGTGGCGCTGGTAAAAGCCGGGGTAGCGGTCCTGGATGAAGAGTTCGATGTTGAGCATGCGCTGGTTTCTCCTTTTCGAACCAGCTTAGTGCGTCAATATGACAGATTATGGATAGACAGGTGACAAACGTGTGACAGCGCTCGCCGGGGCTCAGGCCGCCGCTTCGGTGACGGCTTCTTCGTGAAATATGGGGCAACCCTTGCCCGCTTTTTTTGCCAGGTACATGGCGCTGTCGGCGTCCTTGATGAGGTGTTCTGTCTGTGAGGTCGCTGCGGCCGTGTCGAGAAACCGTATCCCGATACTTGTAGAGACCTTGAGTTCCTTGCGGTCAAAGGATAGAGGCGCACTGATGGTGCTAATCAGCCGCTGTGCAATCAGCTCCACTTTTTTCTGGGCGGCAGTGGACTCCTGGCCCAGGTCGCTGAGAATAACGATGAACTCATCGCCACCCAGCCGCCCCACAATATCTTCGGTGCGGGTCATCGACTTGAGCCGTTTGGCAATCTCTACCAGTATTGCATCGCCAGCCTCATGGCCAAACCGGTCATTGACCGGTTTGAAACCGTCCAGATCCAGCACCAGCAAGGCGCCGAAAACGTTATGCCGCAAACAGCCGGCGAGGGTTTTCTCCAGATGCTGGTAAATGAGCCTGCGGTTGGCCAACTGGGTGAGTGGGTCAAGGCAGGCCATATACTCTATCTGATGCAGGGTGTCGTTATGCGCTTTGACAAAGGGCTTGACCACCCAGAAGTAGATAATGGGTGTGGATAAAAAAACTAGTGAAAAAGCATTCAGGGTGGCCTCCTGAAAGGCGGAGATGGCTGGGGCAAAGGTGTGGAGGATGGCCATTACCAGAAACTCGGCACCTGAGACGATGCCGACAATTCGAACAGTGACCTGCGCTTTACTGGGCAGGTCAATGGTTTTCCCCTGTCGGATCATTGCTTTCGTTTCTGGTTATTGTTCACGTAGACCAACTTAGCACACTTGATTCGTCAATTCATGGATAGAACGTTGGCGTACCCTGTTCTTCCGACAATCCGGATGACCGGTCGACACCCACGGCGCCGGCTGATAAGCCAGTGGAGAGGCAGCTATCACCAAGGCTACCACAGGGAACAGGACCTACATGCCGAAGATCTATCTTCGGGAGACGATATGCCGCTGAACCCCTTTGCCAGCTTCCATAATCAGCAACATGACAACGCCTACCGCCAAAACCTGAGCTGATTGGGCCGGTCCCAGCGGCTGGGCTTCAAACCACATGGCAAGCCATGGTAAGTAGGTGAACGCGAGCTGCAGAACGACCACGATAACCAGCGCTACCCATACGGCCACGGTCCCCTTGATACCCGTCAGGCTCAATGAGCTGCCATAGCTGTAACGGACGCTGAACAGGTAAAACACCTCCATTACCACGAGTGTATTGACTGCCATGGTGCGGGCGCTTTCCAGTGACATGCCCTGTGCCATGGCCAGCCAAAACTGACCAAAAACGCCGACACAAAATAGCAGCGATACCAGAATAATGCGTATCATCAGTCCGCCGGAGAGAATCGGACTGGCGGGATCCCTGGGGGGGGGTTTCAGGG
>CATLZI010000258.1 GCA_950063125.1 uncultured Porticoccus sp.
GACGATGACAGTTAAACAGGTATTGTTATTTTAAATTGAGTTTTCACTCTTAACATGCTAGAAATACTAATAATTTTTAATATATCAATCAGGCGAATAGTTCTAATGGGAGCTACCATGATTTTTACGACAGAAGACCTACGTTACTTGGTCATCAAAGAAACACTTCGTTATCTTAACGAATGGAGCGCCGCCAAAGAAAATCTTCTGGTTGGTACAGCCGCACAGGAATCCGGTCTCGGAGGATGGCACCAGGGAAAACGCGTTGGTCTCTATCGCATCACACCAGCAAGGCATCAGGCAGTTTGGGACAAATATTTGATCCATCACCCGCATATGGCCAGTGAAATCCGTGGACTGGCGGGCCAGCACAGTTTCCTGAAAGATCCCCATGCAGAATTGATTACGAATCTCAAGTATGCCACAGCCATTGCCTGGATGATTTATCGTCGCTCGGAGCAGGCACTACCTGAGGCCCATGATATCAAAGGACTGGGAGCATACTGGTTACGTCACTTCCGCCCGAAATATCCAGGCTCCCCTGATGATTTCGTGACTAGCTATGCATTATTAGTTGATGATAGACCGCAGGCTGCAGCCTGATTGATAAGCAATGGTCATAGACAGGAAAACTATTATTTCTTCTTGACGTGTTTCATTAACCGTCTCTTTTTGGCTAACTGCCGAGTCGTTAGTTGATTCTTTTTCCCCGCAAACGGGTTTTCTCCCGAACGAAACTCAATCTTAATCGGTGTGCCTTGCAGGTCGAGGGCCTTGCGAAACACTTTTTCCAAGTATCGAGCATAGTGACTCGGCACGTCCGCTGTCTGGTTACCATGTATGACGATCAATGGAGGATTCTGTCCACCAGCATGGGCATATCGGAGTTTGATGCGACGCCCTCTCACCAAGGGAGGCTGATGCTCAGTCACAGCATCCTGCAAAATCCGGGTTAGACGGTTAGTGCCCAACTTGTCAGTTGCCGAAGCGTACGCCTTCTCGATGGATTTGTAGAGATGCCCGACACCAGTCCCATGAAAAGCTGATATAAAATGAATATCCGCAAATTCGACAAACCTCAGACGGCGTTGTAATTCTGTTTTGATTCTGGCCTTGGCATCAGCATCCAGACCATCCCATTTATTTACCGCCACCACTAATGCTCTGCCCGACTCGATCACAGTGCCCATAAGATGCATATCCTGATCGACAAGCCCTTCATGGGCATCAATCAGCAACACCACCACATTGGCATCTTCAATCGCTTGCAGGGTCTTTACGATGGAGAATTTCTCCACCGTCTGAGAAACATTTTTACGGCGTCGGATACCCGCGGTATCAATTAGCGTATAGGATTTTCCATCCCGCTCGTAGTCGATATAAATGCTGTCCCGGGTGGTGCCAGGCAGATCAAAGACAATGACGCGATCCTCGCCGAGCAAGCGGTTTACCAGAGTGGATTTACCCACATTGGGACGACCGACAACGGCAATCTTGATACGCCGCTCTATATCGGCCTGAATCGGCTCCTCTAACTCGGGAAAGGGCTCCAGTACCGTCTCCATAAGGTGCCTGACACCGCGCCCATGGGTAGCTGTGGTGGGAAATACATCCGAAAACCCCAGTTCGTAGAATTCAGCAATGGCGACATCGGCATTCACCCCGTCAATCTTGTTCGCTACCAGATAGACCAGGCGGCCTTTTTCACGAAGATAGGTGGCTAAACGCCGGTCAACGGGAGTCAGACCATCACGGCTATCCACGATAAGCAACACAGCATCTGCTTCATCAACAGCCAGCATCGACTGTGCCGCCATCGCCGTGTCAATACCCTCTTCTTCTCCTGTTATGCCGCCGGTATCAATCAACATATACCTGCGGCCAAACATTTCCCCTTCACCATATTTACGGTCTCGGGTTAACCCCGGGTAATTGGCAACAAGGGCATCGCGGGTTTTCGTCAGACGGTTAAAAAGCGTAGATTTTCCTACATTGGGCCGTCCAACCAGAGCAATTACCGGAATCATTTATTTATACCCATTGATGGTTTCTTGGCTCGGTGAATGGCTATTGGCAACACCAGCATACAACTGGCCGGCAAGGACTGCCTATGCAGAGATCTCAAAGTATCAAACAGATCGGCTGTTCAATGGCGGTTTCAGTCAAACTGATAAGCGGTCAACCCGCCACCGTTATCTTGCACATAAAGTTTTTGTCCGTCAGCAATCATGGGAGCAGTAACCCCATCACTATCGACTTTGACCCGTGCAACAAATCGGCCATCAGTTTGTGATAGCAGATGAAGGTAACCCTCTGCATCAGCTACTGCCAGATAGGCTTCAATGGTAACCGGGCTGTTTAACTTGCGTAATCTCAGCTGATCATTACTCCAGAGTGTCTGTCCGCTATTACCTCTGATTGCACGGACCTCATCGTCTTTCTGCACTGAATACACCTGCCCAAGACCATAGGCCAGGTCATGAACTGAAGAAGAGTCCTGATACCAGATACCACGTCCTGTGGCCTTTGCAATAGCACCAATTCGCCCCTGATAAGAAGAGGCATAGATCACCTCATCCACCAGCACAGCACGTCCATCAATATCAATCAGTCTCTCAAGCTCGGTTCGGCCCTGAGGAATGGCCAGCCGATTCTCCCAAAGGAGAGAACCGGAGTCAGCTGCCAACGCCACGATTTTTCCATTTGCAAACCCAGCTATCAGCATACCGTCTGACAGAATCGGGGGGCTGGTGCCTCGCAGGGTTAAAATAGGGGAGTCAATTTCATACTGCCATCGCCTTTCACCATTGGAAGCGTGCAAGCCCACCAGCTTTCCATCATGGCTTTGCACCACGACAACAGCGTCATTCACTGCCGGAGCGGCCAACACTTCACTCGTAACTCGGGCACTCCATCGTTGTTCGCCGGTTTCGGCTTCCAACGCAAATACATCACCATCTGTGCCCGCCACAACCAGCAGGTTACCGCCGAGGCCAACTCCACCAGCCAGTGGTGAATCAAGGCTTTTTTTCCAAATCTGCTTACCGGTGCCCGCATCAACTGCAACAACATTACCACCACTATCTGCGGCATAGATAACACCAGCAGCCAATACCGGACGAATCCCGCCGTTGATAGACCTGTACTCACCCAAGACGTTGGTCGACCACAGTTTGGCTATGTTTACTTCCTGTTCAAAAGCAACGAGTGCCGCCGGGCCGGTTTTTTCTGACGCATTGCCGCTACTGCCGAGATTTTTTAAGGGGCCACAACCTGAAACCAGTAATGAGGCAAGAAAAAGGCATAACAGGTTTCTCATTCACTGTTCTCCGAAGAAGTGTCCATCGAATCAACCTCGTTTGCTGAGGCCGGGGCCGCATGTGTCAGCTTCAGCTCGATGATGGAACGGCTTTGCTGATCATTTTGTGCAACGGATTGCAAAGC
>CATLZI010000259.1 GCA_950063125.1 uncultured Porticoccus sp.
CACCCTGCAGAACATCGGCGATGCGTTCGCGATCCTCCATGGCAGCATGACGCCCCACTTCAGGGTTGGCTCCCGCACCCAGTCCCTTGGTCAGGCCATTACCCAACTGCAGGATGGTGGCGTGCCCCAGGTCCTTGAGTGCCTGAGCATCGGTATTGGCGCAGATAAACTCTACCCCGTCCACACAGCTGCTCATCATATGACGGACAGCGTTTCCGCCACCGCCTCCGACGCCTATTACTTTGATTTCTGCGCTATCCGGTGCGCTATCCACGATCTGAAACATGATAAATACCCCTCATTTGGTATAACTGCGTTAAAAAATTACAAATTTCCCTGAAACCAGCTTTTCAGCCGGGCAATAAAACTTTCCTTGACGCTCTCCCGGCGTCGCACGGGACGGGTACCGTCCTGTTGCTGCTGCAAGCCATAGAGCAGCAGTCCGACGCCAGTGGAGTAGATCGGGTTGTCGACAATGTCGGCCAACCCCTTGATATTGTGTGGCGAGCCAACGCGCACCGGCATGTGGAAGATCTCTTCCGCCAGTTCGATGACCCCCTCCATCTTCGAGGTGCCCCCGGTCAGTACGACGCCGGCGGCCACCAGGTCTTCAAAACCGCTGCGACGCAACTCCGCCTGCACCAGGGTGAACAGCTCGTCGTAGCGCGGCTCGCCCACTTCAGCCAGAGCCTGCCGAGACAGGTCCCGCGGAGCACGATCGCCGACACTGGGCACCTTGACGGTCTCATCCGGACCAGTCAGCTTGGCCAGCGCACAGGCATACTTGACCTTCAGTTCTTCAGCGTGCGCAGTGGGCGTGCGCAGGGCATGGGCAATGTCATTGGTCACCTGATCCCCGGCGATGGGAATGACCCCGGTATGACGAATGGCCCCGTCGGTGAAAATCGCGATATCCGTGGTGCCACCACCAATGTCCACCAGACAGACGCCGAGCTGCTTTTCATCTTCGGTGAGCACAGCGTAGGAAGAGGCCAGCTGCTCGAGAATGATGTCGTCGACATCCAGACCACAGCGCCGAATACATTTTTTAATGTTCTGGGCGGCATTCGCGGCACAGGTCACCAGATGCACTTTGGCTTCCAGACGGACACCCGACATGCCGAGCGGTTCGCGAACACCTTCCTGATTGTCGATAATGAATTCCTGGGGCAGGACATGGAGGATCTCCTGGTCAGCGGGAATCGCCACGGCCCTCGCCGCGTCGATAACCCGTTCAATATCCAGGGGCAGCACCTCGCGATCTCGAATGGCCACGATACCGTGGGAATTCAGGCTGCGGATGTGACTGCCGGCGATCCCCACATAGACCGAGTGTATATGGCACCCCGCCATCAACTCGGCTTCTTCAATTGCCCGCTGAATGGAATGAACCGTGGACTCGATGTTGACCACCACACCCTTTTTCAAACCGGAAGAAGGGTGCAGCCCGGTACCGACGATTTCCAGTGTGCCACCGGGTCCCGCCAGCCCCACGATTGTCACGACTTTTGATGTGCCGATATCCAGCCCAACAATGAGTTGTTCGTCATTTGAGTTCGCCATTCTCGACCTCATACTTGCTCTGGTTCGCCAGATGCCATTGATAATTGCTGTTGTTTGAGTTGCGCCTGTTGCGCAGGTTTTTTCATCCACTGCACCGCGACACCGTTGTCATAACGAATATCTACCCGTTCAACCTCTGTCGCCCGCGTCTTCAGGTGCTGATCCCAGACAAGCAGGAAACGGCGCATTTTTTCGATTATCTGATCGCGGCCGATCACCAGTTCCAGATCGTTGGTCAGTGTCAGCCGCCAGGCATCGCGGGCATCGCGCTTCAACGCTGCAATACGCAATTCGGCCGGTTGCAGCATCTGCACCATCTGCCGGTAGGAGCGCATCATCTGTCGCTCACTGCGTTCAACGCCTTCCAGCACCGGCAGGTGTGACAGCATGCTGTTGTCGCCTATTTCCAGCCGCTCCCCGCGATGGTTGAGGAACGCACTGTTGCCCCAGCGGGCTATGGGCACCTCCTCTACCAGCCGGATCACCAGACTGTCCGGCCACTGGCGACTGATGCTTGCTTCCTCGATCCAGGGGTGTTGCTCCAGACCGTCGCGGATCCTTTGCAGGTCGAGGCTGATAAAACCACCACTCAATAGCGGCTCAACCATCTTCTGAATCTGCTCCTGATCCACCTGGGTATATTGCCCCCGCACCAGGATCACCCCGATGGGCGCATCAACTTTGTTGAACACCAGCCACGCACCCCAACCGCTGCCTACCAGCAATCCACTCAGCAGCAGCAGCGACAGACCGCGTTGCAGCCAGCCCAGGTGCTCGCGCCAGGATTTCGTCTCGCCCCGTCGGTTAGCCCCTGCCATTTTTGGTAACTTGCCTGCCATCGCTCCGTTGTCTCTCCGTTGGTGTCTTGCCAAATGTTCAGGTTGTATCACTCGTCCTCAAAGCGCTGCTAAAGAGAGGTGTCGAGGATCTTCAATACCAGTTCATCAAAGCTGTAGCCCGCCGCCTTCGCCGCCATGGGTACCAGACTGTGGTCGGTCATGCCCGGGACTGTATTGACTTCCAGCAGCTGGAAATTACCGGCCTGATCACACATCACATCGACCCGACCCCAGCCACTGCAGCCGAGGCTGTTAAACGCCGCCAGTGCCAACTCTTTGAGTTCGGCCTCCCGGTCCTGATCCAGCCCACAGGGGCATAGATAGCGGGTGTCATCAGCCAGATATTTGGCGTTGTAATCGTAAAAACTGTGGTCGGTCTCCAGCTTGATCGGCGGCAAAACTTCGCCGTTGAGCACCGCCACGGTGTACTCGGCACCACTGATCCACTGTTCGGCAATCACACTGCTATCCAGTGCAGCGGCCTCAACCCACGCTTTCTTCAACTCAGCGGCACTGTCCGCCCGGGTCATGCCAAGACTGGACCCCTCATGGGACGGCTTGACCATCACCACTCCGCCCAGGGCATCGAGTGTTCCCTGCCAGTCAGTGCTGTCGTTCAATACCGCAAATCTTGCCGTGGGCAACCCCACGCCCTGCCAGAACTGCTTGCTGTGCAATTTGTCCATGGCCAGCGCGGAGGCAAATACGCCGCTACCGGTATAGGGCAGACCGAGAAACTGCAGGGCGCCCTGCAGGGAGCCGTCTTCACCACCCGGCCCGTGCAGCATGATCAACACCCGCGTCAGTGACAGCTGCGGCAGTTGCTGCAACAGGTCGGCACCCACATCAATGGCCACCAGGTCGACACCGCTGCGCTGCAGGGCAGCAATCACCGAGCTACCGGAGATCAGTGAAATCTCCCGCTCAGCAGATGTACCCCCGTAGAGCACACCCACCCGGCCATATTTCTGTTTCATTGCCTCACTGACTGCCATCGTTCTCTCTGTCATGTTTCACTGGACCAATTGTCGATCGTCAA
>CATLZI010000260.1 GCA_950063125.1 uncultured Porticoccus sp.
GTGAGCAGTCGCGATCACCGAGGTGAATGGCGTTGCCCTGGCCATCGGAAAGTACCTGGACCTCCACGTGCCGGGGGTTTTCCAGGAATTTTTCCATGTAAACCGTTTCATCGCCAAAGGCAGATTTTGCCTCTGATCGGGTCACCTGAATAGCTTTCAGCAGTTCGCTTTCTTCGCGCACCACGCGCATGCCTCGACCACCGCCCCCTGCTGCCGCTTTGATGATCACCGGGTAGCCCACTTCCAGGCCAACAGCGCGGCTGCGGTCTTCATCATCGGTCAGGGGGCCATTTGAACCCGGCACAGTGGGCACGCCCGCCTTGCGCATGGCGTCAATGGCCGCGACCTTGTCGCCCATCATGCGGATCACGCCGGCGGTGGGACCGATAAAGATAAAGCCGCTTTTTTCTACCTGCTCGGCAAAGTCAGCATTTTCAGCCAGAAAGCCGTAGCCGGGGTGAACCGCATCGGCATTGGTGATTTCCATTGCGCTGATGATGGCGGGAACATTCAGGTAACTCTGGCTGGAGGGGTTCGGTCCGATGCAGACTGTTTCGTCGGCCAGCAGCACATGTTTCAGGTTGACGTCGGTCTTGGAGGGGGCGGCCACGGGTTTAATGCCGAGTTCCTTGCAAGCGCGCAGAATGCGCAGTGCAATTTCGCCCCGATTGGCAATAAGCACTTTTTTCAGCATTGCTGATGCTCCTGTGGGCTACGGCTCAAATAATCATGACCAGGGGTTGATCGAATTCAACGGGCTCACCGTCTTCCACCAGAATGGCGCTAACGGTGCCAGCTTTATCCGCTTCAATCTGGTTCATCATTTTCATGGCTTCGACAATGCAGAGTACTTCGCCAGCCTTGACCTGCTGGCCGACTTCTATGAAGGCGCTCGAGCCGGGTGACGGAGAGCGGTAAAAAGTGCCAACCATGGGTGATTTGACGGCATGGCCAGCGGGTTCGGCGGGCATTTCCGGCTCGGCAGTTGCCGTTGCCGCGCTCGTCGGGACAGCTTGCTGAGGTGCCTGCATCTGTGCGGGCATCATCATGGGCATCGACATGACGCCGGGGCCATTCCTGCTGATCCGGACAGACTCTTCGCCTTCCTTGATTTCGATTTCGCCAATATCGGACTCTTCGAGCAGTTCAATCAGCTTTTTGATTTTTCTAATGTCCATCTGCGGTTGCTCCAAATGGTGTGAAAGGATGAATCAGGTATCCAGTTGTTTTAGCGCGGCTTGCAGTGCAAGGGCATAGCCCTGGCCACCCAGGCCGCAAATAACGCCTCTGGCGATGTCCGAGAAAAAAGATTTGTGCCGAAAGGCTTCGCGAGCATGCACGTTGGAGAGGTGAACTTCTATAAAGGGGATGTCAACTGCCAGTAGCGCATCGCGCAGGGCGATGCTGGAGTGTGTCAACGCCGCAGGGTTGAGAATAATAAAATTCACTCCTTCCCTGCTGGCTTCATGTACCCGCTCCACCAGCTCGTATTCCGCATTGCTTTGTAGTGTCAGCAGGTGGTGTCCCTGTTCTGCCGCCTGATCGGCCAGCCGTTGGTTGATATCCTGCAGGGTTTCGCTGCCGTACAGCGTTGGCTCGCGAGTGCCGAGGAGATTCAGGTTGGGGCCGTGTAATACCAGTATGGTGGCCATAATGTCCCCGCCGGTGGGATGTTATCAGAGAATTAACGAAAACCAGCTTCTGGGGCTGGTCAATGGGTGGAAGTCTGCAACAAAAATGAAAAGCTGTCCAATTTTTTATATTTTGCGGATTTTAGCTTCTTTTTGACACATGTTTAACGAAAATAACTGTTTTATCGCTGTTGGTGTTAAGTCGATCGGGCAATTTTAGGCCTGTTTTCCGGTAGTTGGCTGAGGATGGCAGCAAATTCTTGATATATTCAACAACTTCTTTGAAATTAGGCTTATTATGGTGCCAACTGTGGCGATATGGCGGCTATCACGATGCTTTCTGTCAGTAGCTGAGGCAAAATTATGGGTTGGCGATGTCCCTTGCGGTAAAACAGGTAAAGCGGGACGCCAGATCGCTGATGCAGATTGAGTAGTTGGGTGATCTCTGGATTGTAGTTGGTCCAGTCACCCTTGAGGTAGGTGATCTGCTGCTCGGCAAAAGCCGAAGTGATGCGCGTTGAGCTCAACGCCATTTTTTCATTGGCGAGACAGGTGATACACCAGTCGGCCGTCAGGTTGACGAAAACGGCGTCACCCTGATCAAGCAGCTGCTGCAGTCTCGTTTCGGTATAGGGCTCCCAGTGGGTGACCTGTACCCCGCTGCCCCGATAAGTTTGCCAGGGGAGCATCAGGGCAATGATGACGGCAGTCATTGCAACCAGTCGGGTGAATGGTGTTTTGCGCAGTTTGAGCAGCCAGAGGGCAAAGAGTATCAGGATAATGCCCGTGACCATCGCGATGACCGTGTCGCTTCCCGCTTGCCTGCCCAGCACCCAGAGGAGCCAGGCACCACTCAGGTAAAGGGGAAAGGCGAGGAACTCCTTGAACGTTACCATCCAGGGGCCAGGGCGGGGAAGCCGGGTGCCCAGCCATGGCCACCAGGACGGCAAGAGCAGGGGTAGCGCCATACCCAGACCCAGAAACATAAATACCGACAATGCGATCCAGACCGGCTGCACCAGCGCAAAGCCCAGTGCTGTTCCCATGAAAGGTGCTGTGCAGGGACTGGCAACGACAGTGGCCAGCAGGCCTGTCATAAAGGAGGATTGCAGGCTGTGGCCGGTGGTGGCGGAATGGCCTAGGTTCATCAGTCCAGTACCCAGCGTGAGCAGTCCGGAAAAGCTCAAGCCCATCAGGATGAAAAGATAAGCCAGCAGGCCGACAAACACCGGTGATTGCAGCTGGAAGCCCCAACCCACTGCCTCACCGGTTTGCTGCAGTGCAATGAGGAGCCCCGCGATGGCCATGAAGCTGAGCACGACGCCCAGTGTGTAGGCCAGACCGTGCAGATGCCGGCCGTGGGAGCTGAGGTGATGGCTGGTGAGGCTCAGCGCCTTGATCGAGAGTACTGGAAAAACACAGGGCATCAGGTTGAGGATGATGCCGCCAAGTAGCGCAAACAACAGGATGAGGTATAGGCTTGTGGCGGGCGCGCGCGCCGGGGACGGTTCCGCTGGCATGGCAGCCGAGTCGACATCGGTGATGGATGCGGCCCCGGTGTCCGGATCAATAGTGATTTTCTGGGTTCGGGGCGGGTAGCAGAGCCCCGCATCGGCGCATCCCTGAAAGGTCAGCTCGATACTGATTGGCCCGCTATAAGGGGCGCTCAGCGGAACATCAAAAACGAGCTGATCGCGAAAAACGTACACATCCCCCATAAATTGATCGGTGGTGAATGAGCCCTGTGGAATGACGGGGTCTTCTAAGTCGACCGATGCCTGCTGGCTCGTGACGTCAAGCTG
>CATLZI010000261.1 GCA_950063125.1 uncultured Porticoccus sp.
CTGCCGAACACGGCGTCGGTTTGTTGAAAAAGGATTACCTTGAATACTCGCGCTCCGCCACAGAAGTGCAGTTGATGCGACAGGTCAAGCAGGTGTTCGACCCCAATGGCATCATGAATCCGGGCAAGATATTTGATGCAGTCTGACGAGAGATCCTATTGATGCCGGATGAACAGGTGCCATCGGAGCGACAGGTCGGGGTAGCCGAGACAGTTGATACAGCAACCCATACCCCTCAAAAAGATGAGAAGCTGAAGGACCTGACGCAACTGGTCTATATCCTGCAAATCATCAGCCTGGTGGTCGGTTTGACCGCAATCGCAGGTGTCATGATTAATTACCTCAAGCGGGACGACGTGCGGGGGACTTACCTCGAATCGCATTTCAACTGGCAAATCAGGACCTTCTGGTGGCTGCTGGCGGGCCTTGTTGTAGGCTGGTTGCTGTCCCTGGTGCTGGTCGGCTTCCTGATTCTCGGCCTGCTCTACATCTGGTATATCTATCGGATAGTCAAGGGTTGGCTGGCGCTCAGCGACAGAAAGGGGCTCGACGATGCATTACTTTGATCATTCTATTCATTTTGTCGATGGCCTTTCCGGGCAGATTCCCGCGGGCAAGGTGGTATGCGTGGGGCTTAACTACCGGGATCATATCAGCGAGATGAACAGCCAGCCCGGCACCGAGCCGGTGCTGTTCCTGAAGCCGTCGACGGCGCTGACATCTCTGGAACAACCGATTGCGATACCGACTACCCTGGGTGCCTGTCACCATGAGATAGAAATGGCGGTGCTGATTGGCGAGCAACTGAGCCAGTGCAGTGAACAGGAGGCCGACGCTGCGATTACCGGGGTTGGTGTGGCGCTGGATCTCACCCTGCGCGAGCTGCAATCGCAACTCAAACAGAAAGGTCTTCCCTGGGATAAGGCCAAGGCCTTTGATGGAGCCTGCCCCACTTCTGCATTTGTCGATCGCGCCCGGGTAACCGATCTGCAGGACGTGCCAATACGATTGACGGTCAATGGTGACTTGCGCCAGCAGAGCAGTACCGCCATGATGTTGACACCGGTTGCGCAACTGATCGCCTATATCTCCGGCTTTTTTACGCTGATGCTTGGCGACATTGTTCTCACCGGCACGCCCGCCGGCGTTGGCCCTCTAGCCCCCGGTGACCAGCTGTTGGTAGAGCTGGGTGACCTGATTGCCGTGTCCACCGAAGTCGTGGCACGCTGATAGGTGGTATCCGGCGTTCCAAGCCGAATCTATTCACTTTTCGGTATTGTGTGCCGGATCAATTTTTTATTATGGATAATAAGGTGTAGTTATGACTATTTCTGTTGGCGACACTATTCCCGCTTTGACCCTCAAAACTCCGGGTGAAAAGGGGCCGGAAGATATCACCACTGATCATATTTTCAAGGGTAAAAAAGTTGTGCTTTTTGCCGTCCCGGGGGCATTTACTCCCGGCTGTTCTCTCAGCCACCTGCCGGGTTATGTGACCAACGCGGATCGCATCAAGGCGAAAGGAGTCGATACCATTGTCTGTATGGCGGTAAATGACGCCTTTGTGCTGGGTGCCTGGAGTAAGGACCAGAATGCCGACGCGCTACTGATGCTGGCCGATGGCAACGGCGAACTCACCAAAAAACTGGGCCTCGAGATGGATGCTACTGGTCACGGCATGGGCATGCGCTGCCAGCGGTTTGCCCTGGTTGCAGAGGATGGTGTGGTAACCCATCTGGCAATAGAGCCTGAGGGTAAGGTGGATGTCAGTGCCGCAGAAAAGACCCTCGAGATTCTTTAATTTAAAGTTCTCGGGTTCAAAGTCCTGTAGGTCAAAACCGACTAGGTCAAAGCCCTCGGGTTGGAGGTTCTTTGGAGTGACGGGACATTGATTCCGCTGGGGCGTTACCGACATTTCAAGGGTAACTTGTATGAGGTGACCGGTTTGGCCCGTCACAGTGAAACCGGTGACTGGCATGTGGTCTATCGGCCACTTTATGGCGAGAGCCAGCTGTGGGTTCGTCCGCTGGCCATGTTCGACGAGATGATCGAACGGAATGGGGTAACGATGAAGCGGTTTGAATTCCTGGGCTTAAGCAACGAATAGTATTGCTGCTCTGAAGATAGTGGTTAATGGAACTCAAGGCTCTGCCGGTCAGTGTCTTGGCAGCCGTGGGCGACCGTCAAAATAATCGGTGCGACGAATCAGCTCATCGGTAATCGCATCAATAAAAGCCGCCTCCAGATCACAGCCGGGTATTTCCGAGATACGCAAAATTTCCCAAAGCTTGGTGCTGGACAACATATCCACCCGGGTATCAATCCAGTGGTAAATGCGTTCGCCGGATCCAGTTACCTCAACAAAGAAGTTGGCGGCCTGTTCGCGCATCAGGTTATTGATAGGCGGTTCGTTCGGTTTTGTTTGTTGTACCTTGTTCATGGCTTTTTCCTTTTCATTTCTTTTCATATTCGCTGACGAGGCTAGCAAGCCTCCATGTCAGAAAAATGAATTTGCTGTGACAAATTGATGTCACTGCAGCCAGGTCGGCCAGTCGTTCCATCGCAGTAAATCCATCTGGACATTTATTTCTGCAGGCAGCAAAGTACCCACCTTTCAAAGCGAGGAGCGGATACCGGAAATGTCTTCAATTCTGTTTGAAAAGAAACGTGTGGATGTGAACCGTTTTGGTGTGCGCCTGACAGCCATACTGGTGGGGTTGTGTCTGTCCTTTTACTGGCAGGCATTGCCCTATTTCCAGCAGGATATTGCGGCGGCTGTGTCGTTGAATCGCTGGCTGTTACCTGGACTTTTTTCGGCAGGTGCCCTGCTGGCCTCGGGGTTGGCAGTATTTTTTATCCGTTTGGGCGATTGGCGGCGGTTGGTGTTGATTGGCGGACTCGGCTCTGCCTTGGCCTTGCTGGGAGCGGCGCTGGCATCCGGTGCTCTGTGGCTGATGGTCTGCCATGGTCTGGCCGGCCTGTTTGCCGGTTTGGGGCTGAGTGTGGTGGTCAGTTGCCTGGGCGATACTGTGAAACCGGTCAGCAGTTTTGCCTGGGCACTTTTTGTCCAGGCCCTGATGGCTGCAGGGCTGTTTTTTTTGGTGCCGGTGTTTGCGCCGGATGTCGACCCGCAGCAGGTATTATTGGCGCTGGCTGGGCTGGCATTCCTGACGGTATTGCTGAGCCGCCTGCTGCCAACCAGCGGTGCCAAACGCCTGAGCCTGCTCAGCAGTCGCAACAGTAGGGCCGACCGGCAGTTGCTTCAGGTGGCGATAGCCGGTTTGTTGATCTTTTTAGGGTGTGGCCTGTTCTGGTCGTCGCACCAACTGCAGTTTGAATCAGTGCAGCCCACATTGGGGTTGGGCGCCTCGGCGGTCATGTTGCTGTTGCTGGCCAGGGTGTTCGGTGCTTTGCTGGGCG
>CATLZI010000262.1 GCA_950063125.1 uncultured Porticoccus sp.
CCGCCGAGCCACTGGCTGCCGGCCCGACGACCAGCCTCGATCCGTTTGACGGCATCTACGGCAAGAGCCCCTCTTTTCAGGCCAGTGCGGACAAGGCCCGCAAGGCGGCTAATACACCGCTACCGGTACTGATTCTGGGGGACACCGGGGTCGGCAAGGAAGTGTTCGCCAAGGCCATCCACGACAGCAGCCAATACGCCGACGGGCCGTTTATCGACCTGAACTGCGGCGGCTTCACCCGGGATATTCTCAGCAGCGAACTGTTCGGCCATGTGGAGGGGGCGTTCACCGGCGCGCGCAAGGGCGGCATGATCGGCAAAATCGAGGCGGCCAATGGCGGCACTCTGTTCCTCGACGAAATTGGCGAGCTGCCGCTGGAATTGCAACCGGTGTTTCTGCGGGTACTGCAGGAGAAAAAAATTTACCGGGTGGGGGACATCAAGCCGATCCCTGTGGATTTCCGACTGATTGCCGCCACCAACCGCGACCTGAAAGGCGCAGTGAACGAGGGGCTGTTCCGCAAGGATCTGTATTTCCGGCTATCCACCGTGACCATCAGCCTCGACCCGCTGTCGGGCCGCAAGGAAGATATCGAAGGAATCGCTCAACTGGTGATGGCGCGTATCCGCAAAACCGACGACATCGCAGCGAAACGCTTCTCACCGGGCCTGATGACGGCCCTGAAAAGCCGCGAGTGGCCCGGCAATATCCGTGAACTGGCGAATGTGGTGGAGTGCATGTGCTTTATGTCCACCAACGAAACCCTGACGATTGACGATCTCCCCGAAGGTTATCGGCCGGGGGAAACCAACCTGCAACCGGAGCACATCAACGCCTTCATCACCCCACCCCAGGGCAACCTGGACCGGGTTGAAAAATCCACCATTGAGGCCGCCATCAAACAGGCCGAAGGCAACATGACCCAGGCGGCCAAACAGTTGGGCATTGCCAAGAGTACGCTCTACCAGAAAATGAAAAAATACCATCTGAAGAAGCCGACCTGATCAGCAGCCCGCCCCGCCGACAACAACCCCCGTCATAACCAGGGCGTTGTTGACCGGGGCCCGTCGAAACTAGTACATATGCTGACCACCGTTGATGGACAGGGTGGAGCCAGTAATGAAACCGCTCTCGTCGGACACCAGAAACAATACGCCCCGAGCGATATCGTGGGCGGAGCCCAGCCGACCAACGGGGATACGGGCAACAATTTTTTCCAACACGGCGGCGGGCACGGCCCTCACCATATCGGTTTCCACATAGCCCGGAGCTACCGCATTGACCGTGATCCCCATGCCCGCACCTTCCAATGCCAGCGCCTTGGTAAAACCGTGAATACCGGATTTTGCCGCAGCGTAGTTGACCTGCCCATACTGACCCGCCTGACCGTTCAGGGAGCCGATATTGACGATACGACCAAAGCGGCGCTCACGCATGCCCTCAATCACACAGCGGCTCATGTTGAAACAGGAGCCCAGATTGGTATCCAACACTTCCTGCCAGGATTGCTGGGACATTTTGTGCAAAGTGCCGTCGCGAGTAATCCCGGCGTTATTGACCAGAATAGAGATAGGTCCGACTTCTCGCTCTATCAATTCAATGCCATTTTTACAGGCATCGAAATCGGATACGTCGAACTTGTAGGTGGGAATACCGGTCCGCTCCCTGAACTCGCTGGCCCGTTCATCGTTGCCTCCGTAATTGGCCACCGTCAGATAGCCCGCTTCCTTGAGCTCAATAGCAATGACTTCACCGATACCTCTTGTTCCCCCAGTCACCAGTGCTACTTTTGGCATCTCATTGTCTCCTGATTTTTATTCTTGCTACATCTACAACTACCGGTTCCAGCGTGCGGTACGAAACAACTTGCCGGAACCAGCCCTATCATAACCCACGGGACAATTATTAAACCAAGCCCACAGGAAAACAAATACTGTGACAACAAAAGTTCAGGAAGTTTGACTGGAATCAAGGCTTTTTGGAGTAACGGGGAGAGGACAAAAAACTGGCAGGGGCGAACCGGTAGCCGGTTCACGCCCTGTCAGGGAGGAAAGCACTATTTGAGTCGGCGCATCACCGAGACACAATTGGTCACACCGGAGCCACCGATATTGACGGTCATCGCCACTTCGGGATTACCCTTTGCCGCCACGCCTATCGGCTCGCCCACCAGTTGTTTGTAGACCAGCGCATGCATTGATGCACCTGTGGCACCCACCGGGTGACCCTTGGATTTCAGGCCACCGGACAGGTTGATCGGACAGTCACTGTCCGGGTCGTATTTACCACTCATGAAATCATAACCGGCACGACCTGACTCGGACAGACCGATGGCTTCAACGCAGAGCAGCTGGTTGATGGTGAAACAGTCATGCACCTCCGCCAGATCGAGATCGTCCACGGTGGCTCCCGCTTCCTTCAGCGCCAGGTCGACGGCATGACGGGCGCCGCGCAGTTCATGCAGGCGACCGATGCGCTCCTTGAGCATCATCCGGTCCGTCACATGGCCGATACCAGACAGTTCAACAGCATGGCTGAAGCTGGCTTTAGCGTTGTCGCTGGAAGTGAGCACCACTGCAGCGGCCCCGTCGGTAATCAGGGAGCAATCGTGCAGACGCAATGGCGGGGCGATCATCGGGTTGCTACCCTTGCCCGATTCCGGCAGGTTGAGGATCGCCTCGGCGGTAGTCAACTTGTTGATGTCCGGTATGCTACCGGGGCCAAAATGCGCCAGTGGATTCTGGATACCATTGCGATAGTTCAGGGCGCTGACATGGGCCAACATGATGCGCAGCTGCTCGGGAGAGAGTTCTTCTTTTTGCTGGTAAGCCTTACCCAGTTCAGCAAACAAACCGGGGAAGGTCATACCCTTGTTGCCCTCTTCCGGCCAGTAGGAGCAACAGGACAGCGCATGGGTCACACCAGCGGTATTCAGGGTGTTCATTTTCTCGACACCAATCGCCAGCACATTTTTGAACCGGCCGGAGGCTACCGCATAGGCGGCATTGTAGATGGCCAGAGAGGAGGTGGCACAGGCTCCCTCGGTGCGGGTGGTGGGCTTGAACAGCAACCCTTCGGGATCAATCTCCAGCGCCAACGGCCCGACGTGCTCCTGGTTTACGAACAAAGATGGAGAGCAGGAGCCGACCCAGATGGCATCGATGTCCTTTGCTTCCAGCCCGGCATCGGCGATGGCACCGGCCCCCGCCTCTGTCAGCAATTCATAAAAGGATTTGAGGTCCTCGACTTCACCGGTTTCACGGTCGCGTTTGACGAACGCACCAAACTTGCTGTTATACGCACCAACAATACTAACCTTCACAATATATCCTCACTACTATTACAGACAGATGGTTAAGTGTTTCAGGGCAGGCTTGTAAATAAGTGTAGTCGAAATGCTAACCGGTCAGAT
>CATLZI010000263.1 GCA_950063125.1 uncultured Porticoccus sp.
ACTGGCAACGGCTTGAGAACGATACATCCACATCGACGGACAACCCCCAACATGCGGAACAACCGTTGATTCTTCTCGACAAGAAAGATTTCAGGCTGGGACCCGATGAATACACACTGAACCGCGCCGCGGGCTATCGAGTACTGACCCACATGGCATGGCGCCAACCCGGGCTGGGGCAGGCACGGAGTCCCTGGGTTATTGTTTCCGGAGGCCATCGCCATGGCAGCCACCATGAACTGGAGGGCAGTATCCGGCTGGTAGTGACCCGCTATCTGCACATTCAGGCAGATCTCTGGAAAACCAGTTTTGCCACCACAGCAGGGACTGGCACAGCCTCGCCCGGCAATCCGGGCCGACCAGACAGTTGGCCACAATTACCGGTAAAACCCTGGCTAGCGGCTCTTCCGGTGCCCGGCGACGCCTCGCCAGCGGCCGCCATCGACACCAGCAGTCCCATCGATCGACGCCACCCACCGGTTAAAAAGATCATTGTTCTCAATCAGTCGGAACAGGTGGACCTGAACAAACTGACCTATCTGGATCACCCTGAAATGGGGGTACTGGTTCTGGTAACACGTCATACTTCGGCCGCAGCTGACTGACTTCAGCACTCAAAAATTCTGACGGTGATAGGCGTGAGCCGGAAAAACACCATCAGTGCTGTCGGCTCGCCAAGGCCTTGGCCAAAACCTTGCGCACCAGCGGCATATTGTTTGCCATCACCGCCTCCATCTGCCCAAAAGAGATCCGCTCGTCACTCAAGCCAGCCGCCATGTTCACCACCAGCGCCAGACAGGCGTACGGAATCTGCAACTCCCGAGCCAATGCCGCCTCCGGCATACCGGTCATGCCGACGATATCACAGCCGTCATTCGCCATTCGCGCAATCTCGGCAGCGGTTTCCAGCCTGGGGCCCTGCGTGGCGCCATAAACAGCCTCTGCATGAACCCTTGCCTCACAGGCAGTCCCACAGGCAATAGCCGCCTGCAACAATCTGTCCCGCAGGCTATCGTCATAGGGAAAAGTAAAGTCGATGTGCTGTAATACCTGATCCGGGCTATCCCAGTAGGTGTGACCCCGTCCAAACGTGTAATCAATAATCTGATCGGGAATAACCAGATCGCCCGGGCCCATTTCGCCATTGATACCACCCACCACATTGACGGCATAGATGGCCTTCACGCCCGCCGCACACAATGCAGCGATATTGGCCCTGTAGTTGACCCGATGAGGCGGCAGCTGATGATTCACACCATGTCGCGCCAGGAATACAACCTCCGTATTGCCCAGCGTGCCACAACAGAGGGGGGCAGACGGTTCCCCCCAATCTGTGCTGACCTCACGCTGCTCCCGAATGCTCAGATCGACAAAGCTGTCAAGCCCACTGCCACCGATAATGCCGATACTCATTCGACCTCCGACGCCTGCAACAATCGCAGCTGGTCGGGAATATGGACAGTGGATGTTGGGAAAGCAATTTCAGCACCGTGACCGGCTACGATGTCGCTTACCTTTAACAGCACATCCTGTTTTACCTCGTGAAAAACCACCCACTTGGTGGTTTTGGTAAACGTATAAACGAAGAAGTTAACCGATGAGGCACCGAAAGAGACAAAATTGACGATCATAGTCTGGTTCTGATCAATTTCCGGATGATCGCACAGCATCTGTTTCACGTCGGCCACAATTCCCGCCATTTTATCGACATCTTGGTAGCGAATACCCACCGTCTCGTAGATCCGCCGGTTAAACATACGGGAGGGGTTTTCCACGGCAATACTGTTAAACACCGAGTTCGGAACATAGAGTGGACGCTTGTCAAAGGTGCGAATACGTGTCAGTCGCCAGCCGATATCTTCGACAGTGCCCTCGATCTCCTTATCCGGGGATCGTACCCAGTCCCCCACCTTGAAGGGCTGGTCCAGATAAATCATCAAGCCACCAAAGAAATTTGCCAGCAGATCTTTGGCGGCGAAACCCACCGCGAGACCACCGATACCGCCGAAGGCTAGCAAGCCCGAGATACTGTAGCCAAAAGCCTGCATGGCAATGAGCGTGGCGGTGATGATGACCGAAGCGCGCAGCAATTTGCCAATGGCCTTGACCGTGGTCTCATCCATGGGATCACTGGTATATTCTGGATGCACCAGATTCAGTTCAGCGCGCTTAATCAGGTTGAGTAAAAATAGCGCCGCCAGAAAGATAATGACAACCCGGTTAATAGGTGCCAGCAATTCATACCATTCGGATCCGGCCTGCCTGGCGGCGACAGCCGCCGCATAATTAACCCCCAGTATCCAGATGGCCCAGACTGCCGGACGGCGGCAGGCCTCAATCAGGGCGTCATCCCAGAAATTTGACGTCTTGAGCGCCCGCGTTTGCAGAAAGTTCAGTATTCGCGTTGCCAGAAATCCCGCCGTCATGGCTGCCAGAACGATCAGGAAAATCTCGGCGATCAACAGATAGCTTTCCCCGGTGATATTGACTAACCACGCTTCCAGTTGCTGCATGCTATGGATTCCTGTTCACGACTTTTTCAGCAGTTTTGCAAGTTTCTGCGAAGTGATCTGCCAGCGTTCGGAGGATCGCAACGCGTCCCAATCCGGATACTGCCTGGCCGCCATTTTATCTAATCTTCCAGACGGCTTCACAGGGTTCTCAGAAAGAAAATCAAGCACTTCCAAGGCACCCGCACGGTTGTTACAGACCAGCACCATATCACAGCCGGCCTGCAGCGCACGGTCGGCTTTTTCCGGGTAACCACCCACCAGATCCGCCCCTTTCATGGACAGGTCATCACTGAAAATGACCCCCTCAAACTGTAATTCCTCGCGCAGTATTTTCTGCAGCCAGATACGGGAAAACCCCACCGGCACAGATTCAACATCCGGGTAAACGATATGGGCAGGCATAATCGCATCCAGTTCACCGGCAAGTCGGACAAACGGTTGCAAGTCCCGATCTCGCAGTTGCTGGAGAGAGCGGTTGTCATAGGGTGTTTCGTGATGACTGTCGGCGACAACACCACCATGGCCCGGGAAGTGTTTTCCTGTTGCCGCCATACCGGCCTGATGCATACCGGCAATAAACAAGTGGGCGGCCCGAATGGCTTGCTCCGGATTATCAGCAAACGACCGATCGCCAATCACCGCGCAGTTTTCACGATCCAGATCCAGTACGGGGGCAAAGCTGAAGTCCAGTCCGCAGGCAAGTAATTCAGAGGCCATCAGCCAACCGGCATCCTGAAGCAATGCTTCGCCACCTTCGTCCTTCAACAATAAATCACCCAGTAACTGCATCGGTGGCAAATGGGTAAATCCATCGCGGAAGCGTTGCACCCGGCCCCCTTCCTGATCGACACAGAGCAACAACTCAGCTCTTGTTGCGCGA
>CATLZI010000264.1 GCA_950063125.1 uncultured Porticoccus sp.
CTGTACCGCGTATGGTTTGCGGGAATCTGCGGGTATTTCAACCCCGATAGGTGTTTCTCGCGGCCGCCAGGGCGATTTTTTATTCAAAATAAATGGACAACCAATTGCGGCCGCATCGGCTCTTGCTGAAACTTTGCCATTGTTGCTTTTAAATGCCGAGGGCTTTGACCTGATTGGTGGTGGGCCTCAATATCGACGTCGATTTATCGATTGGGGCGTGTTCCACGTGGAACACAACTACAAACAGTTGGTACGACGCTATCAGCGTGTACTGAAACAACGCAATTCGCTAATGCGACATGATAGAATAGACGAACAGATGTTGGCTGTATGGGATACTGAATTTGTCGATCTCGCGCAACAGATAAACACCTCGAGAAATGCCTATCTCAATGATTTGTTACCCATAGTCAAACAGGTGGCTTGTGAGCTGTCTAAAGATTTGGGTGATGTGGATTTCGCTGTTCATCCTGGCTGGGATGAAGCGGTGGGTCTGGCCGAGGTGCTGCACAGAGATCGCCCGAGAGATCGTCTACTAAAAACCACCCATCATGGCCCCCACCGTGCAGATTTGCGGATCAGGATAAAGAAACAGAATGTCAGCGATATTCTATCCCGCGGACAGCTAAAAGTGCTGGCGACAGCTATGCAGGTTGCACAAGGTTATCTTTTTTATAATAAAACCGGTCGGTCCGGCCTTTATTTGATAGATGATCTACCTGCAGAACTGGATATAAAACACAGGCAACAGGTTTGTGAAAAGCTCAGCGCTCTCGGTGCGCAGATTTTCGTCACCGGCGTAGAGCGGAGGGATCTATTGGATCTCTGGTCTGGGTCGACAAGCGACCTGAGGTTGTTCCACGTGGAACAGGGTTCTGTTCGGGAAGAGCATGGCACTGAGTAATTTACGTCCAGAAATTAACACGATTGTTAGGGGCTCCACCTATGACTGATGAACAAAATAGCTATGATTCTTCCAGTATCAAGGTTCTGAAGGGCCTTGATGCTGTAAGAAAACGCCCGGGGATGTATATCGGCGATACTGATGATGGTACTGGTTTGCACCACATGGTGTTTGAAATTGTTGATAACTCCATTGATGAGGGCCTTGCAGGCCATTGCTCAGAAATCAGAGTAGTAATCCATCCCGATGAATCCATTTCGGTGTCTGACAATGGTCGGGGTATCCCCACGGAAATGCACGAAGAAGGCGTGTCTGCTGCTGAAGTCATTATGACAGTGCTTCACGCCGGTGGAAAATTTGACGAAAATAGCTATAAGGTGTCCGGGGGGCTACACGGAGTCGGGATTTCAGTGGTCAATGCATTGTCAACTGAACTAAAGCTGACCATCAGGCGCGGTGGGCATATCTATGAACAGGTTTACCGGCATGGAGTACCACAAGAGCCCCTGGCGGTGGTAGGTGATACAAGTGAAACCGGTACGACGATTCACTTTGTCCCCTCTACAGAGACCTTTACCAACATCAAGTTTCATTACGAAATTTTGGCCAAACGGCTCCGGGAGCTGTCATTTCTCAATTCAGGTGTACGCATTGTGCTGCTTGATGAGCGGAGTGGTAAAGAGGACATTTATCAGTATGAAGGTGGACTCAAGGCTTTTGTGGAATATTTGAACACCAACAAAGCAACGATCAATCAGGTCATGCATTTTGATGTTCAGCGTGAAGACGGGACCGGTGTCGAGGTGGCCCTGCAGTGGAATGATAGTTTTCAGGAAAATATCTTCTGTTATACCAACAACATTCCGCAACGCGATGGTGGTACCCATCTGGCTGGATTTCGGGCGGCGTTAACGAGAAGTCTCAATACCTATATCGAAAAAGAGGGACTCGGAAAAAATGCCAAAGTGAATACCACTGGAGATGATGCTCGAGAAGGGTTGACGGGCATTATTTCTGTTAAGGTGCCTGATCCAAAATTTTCTTCACAAACAAAAGATAAACTGGTCAGTTCAGAAGTAAAAACGGCTGTTGAGCAAGAGATGGGCAGCAATTTTATGGACTACCTATTGGAAAATCCCCAGGATGCCAGAAGTATTGTCAATAAAATGGTGGATGCCGCCAGGGCGAGAGAGGCCGCACGTAAAGCCCGTGATATGACTCGTCGCAAAGGTGCTCTGGATATCGCCGGATTGCCTGGAAAACTGGCAGATTGTCAGGAAAAAGACCCGGCATTTTCCGAGCTGTACCTGGTGGAGGGTGATTCTGCGGGTGGCTCAGCCAAGCAAGGCAGGGATCGCCGAACTCAAGCCATTCTTCCCCTGAAGGGGAAAATCCTCAATGTAGAAAAAGCCCGTTTCGATAAAATGTTATCGAGTGCCGAAGTGGGGACACTGATTACCGCTCTGGGTTGTGGCATTGGTACGGAAGAGTTCAACCCCGATAAGCTTCGTTACCACACGATTCTGATCATGACGGATGCCGATGTCGATGGTTCACACATCCGCACCCTGTTGCTCACTTTTTTCTTCCGGCAAATGCGGGAATTGGTCGAAAGGGGACACATCTATATCGCTCAACCGCCGCTGTATAAAATCAGCAAGGGAAAACAGGAGCAATATCTTAAAGATGACCAGTCTCTGACTGCCTTCCTGACACAGTCTGCCCTCGAATCGGCAAGTCTTCATGTGACGGCGGAGGCCCCGCCCATCAGTGGTCCTGCACTGGAAAGTCTGGTTGCAGACTATCGCCGCGTAATGAATATCATCGATCGGATGTCGCGGGTTTATCCGGAGAGTGTACTGCAAAAATTGATTGATACCCCCGTCCTTGAACCTCGCCAGCTTTCTGACCGAGCGGTTGTCGAGAAATGGAGCGAGAAACTGGCCGGTTCGTTTGAACAGGACAATATTGCCGGTAGTCACCGTTACAAGGTAAGTGTCATTGAGGATCCTGAACGGCATACCTTTTTGCCTGTTGTCGAGTTGACCGCCCATGGTGTACCGACCAATTATCGGTTTAACCATGAATTTTTTGCCTCGGGCGAATATGGTGCGATTGTCGCATTGGGCAGACAGTTGCACGGCCTGATTGAAGAGGGTGCGTATGTCCAGCGGGGTGACCGCAGTAAACCGGTCACCAGCTTTAGTGAAACCCTTACCTGGCTTATGGGCGAATCGCGCCGTGGTTACAATGTTCAGCGCTACAAGGGGCTGGGAGAAATGAACCCTGAACAGCTTTGGGATACCACTATGAATCCGGAAACCCGCCGAATGCTCAGAGTGACGATTGAGGACGCGATTGCTGCGGATCAGATGTTCAATACGCTGATGGGTGATCAGGTGGAACCACGTCGGCTATTTATTGAAACGAATGCACTATCGGTAACCAATCTCGATGTCTAACTAGCTGATTTTTAAATTAAAAAC
>CATLZI010000265.1 GCA_950063125.1 uncultured Porticoccus sp.
CAGGAGATCGACAGCGCCTTGTCGGCCTGGTGCCGCGAACTTCCCAGTGCAGAACTGCTGGCGTTGCTGGCCGAGCAGCGGGTCCCTGCAGGACCGATTTATCACGCCGGCGATATGCTGGCGGATCCCCACTTCAATGCGCGGGGCCTGTTTGAGCAGGTGGAAATCAATGGTGAGCCGCTGAAAATTCCGGCGATGATCCCCCGCCTCAGCGAGACCCCCGGCAATACCAGTTGGCCCGGTTCCGAGGTGGGCAGTCACAACGCCGAGGTGTTGGGCGAGCTGTTGGGACTGGATGAAGCTGCCCTGCAGCAGCTAAAGGCAGAGGGTGTTATTTGACAGTGCAAACGAGAAGTGCAAACAAGGTGTGGTGGATTGTCCACACGCAATTCAGGAGTAGGTGAACATGGCTGGACACTGGCCAGTGGTGGGTATTCCCTGTGATGTGGTGATGCAGGGGCTGCACCCCTTTCATGGCAGCGGCGAAAAATATATCAACGCTCTGGCCCATGGTGCCGGCGTCAGACCGGTGCTGCTGCCGGCGGTGGGTGCCGGTCGGGATCTGCATTCCCTTGCGGACATCTGTGCCCCGGATGAGGTGCTGGACTCGCTGGATGGGCTGTTTCTCACGGGCAATATTTCCAACGTGAACCCGCAGTACTATGGTCAGCCAAGTCGTTCCGGTAACCTGCTGGACCCCCAGCGCGACACCACCGTCCTGCCGTTGATTCGCCGCGCCATCGAACGAAACATCCCGCTCTTTGCGGTCTGTCGCGGCATGCAGGAACTGAATGTGGCTCTTGGCGGTTCGCTCTATCAGTATGTGCATGAAGTGCCGGGGATGCTCGATCACCGGGAAGACCGGAGCCTCCTCAGAGAAGGCCAGTACGATTATGCCCACAACATTACCCTGACGCCGGGCGGGTTGTTGGCCACCCTCGCCGGATCCCGGCAAGTGCGGGTCAACTCTGTTCACGGCCAGGGTGTTCATCGGTTGGCGGCGAGCCTGCAAGTAGAAGCTGTCGCTCCCGATGGGCTGGTGGAAGCTGTGCGGCTGGCCGATTACAGCCGCTACGCCGTCGGTGTGCAATTCCATCCCGAGTGGCAATATCCTGAGGATATTTTCTATGCAGCGTTGTTCAGGGCCTTTGGCGATGCAATCCGCGAGAGACGGGCTGTTTGTAAATAGCTGAAGGGTTGAAAGGTCATGGCTGCCTGAACCTTCTGAAATATCGATTGCCGGGTTGGTTTCTCGGTGGACTGACCGGGGTTTTGTATGCCTCGCTGATTATTCTGATACTGCTACTTTCCGGCACTGGTGACAGCAGTTTCCGATACCTGGATTTATGAAAACGGTTTGAGCCCTGCCCTCTCTTCTGGCGGGTTTACAGTAACCGCCGCTGTTCAAAAACCGCTTGCCAGTGTGCACCGTCCTTGACGGCTACTTCGGTTTCAAAATAGTGTTTCATGCGCCGCCGATCGTCCTTGTTGTCTTTCAGGGCTGCCCCGATCAGGAAATGCACCAGATCGCCCATCTCCATCTTGCCATTGCGATAGTAGTAGGCGTGCACGCCCATGGCGTGGGCCACAGACACGGCCTCTGCGGTTGACATCACAGTGGCTGCCAGTCGGTCGGTACTGCGTCCATCCAGCGTCTGCCCGTTGCGCAGCTCGTGGAAAATCGTCGTCAGCACCTCAATGATCTGGGCATCGGGCTTCACATCGACGCCTGACAGGCGAATCAGTTTTTCCGATTCACTGGCGACCACCTCAATTTCGTCCTGCAACTCCCGAATCGGCGGTATGGTTTCGAAGTTCATGCGACGTTTGAGGGCGGCACTCATGGCATTGACGCCCTGGTCCAGGGAGTTGGACGTGGCAATGATATTAAAGCCTTCACGGGCGAAGAGGACGCCGTTTGTCCGACCGAGTTCAGGTACCAGGATCTGCCGCTCTGACATGATCGACAGCATGGCATCCTGAATGTGTTGTGGGCAGCGGGCAATTTCTTCGAAACGCACCAGCTGGCCCTCCATCATGCCCTGATAAACCGGGCTTGGAATCAACGCCTCGATTGTGGGTCCAGTGCTCTTCAATAAGGCTTCGTTCCAGCTGTAGAGAAGTTGGCTGACATTGGTAATGGCCCCGCCCTGAATGGTGAGGATGGACTGGCCGGAGATGGCGCTGGCCAATAATTCCGATAGCCAGGATTTAGCCGTGCCCGGTTCGCCGATCAGCATGGCGCCCCGGTTGGTGGCGAGACTGATAATAATCCGGGTCACCAGTTCCCGTTGGGCGACAAATTTTCGCTGAATGCCCAGCTTGTCATCACCGAGGATGAATTTTTCCACAGCGAATGGAGACATCTTCCAGCCCGGTGGTGCCGGACCCGGGTCCCAGTCGAGCAGTCGTTCCAGTTCGTCCCGGTAGAGGTTCTCGGCGCTGGGCCGCTGTATGGCTTTGTCATTCATGATCAATGTCTCAGGAGGGTTTTTCCCACTGCCAGCGGGCTTCGGGAGCCATCCGCTCGGCCGGGAGAATACGGGGTAATTCGGAGAGTGGGATGTTGCCCTGGATAACGTGGTCCAGCGCACTGTCGCGCATGGTTACCAGTCCGCAGTCCAGTGCCAGTTTGCGCAGTTCCCCCACGGGAATCTGGCGGGCGATGGCATTGCGCAGCTCCGGGTCGATGTGCAGGTATTCCACAACCCCCATGCGGCCGTGGGTGCCGGTGTCATTGCACTGTTCACAACCCTTGCCGATAAAGGAGCGGAAACTGTGGGGGATGCCATCGGGAAACACCTCCTGAAGAATTGCCTCATCCGGCTCAGCCGGAACCCGGCAGTTGAGGCAAATACGTTTTGCCAGCCGCTGGGCGATTACCGCCAGCAGTTCACTGGCCAGAGAGTTCGGATGAACACCCAGGTCATAGAGCCGTTGCATGGCGTCGACAGCATCGTTGCAGTGGAGCGTAGAGAGCACCACATGGCCAGTTTGAGAGGCCCGCATGGCTTCGACAGCGGTTTCGTTGTCACGTATTTCACCCACCAGGATCACATCCGGATCCTGGCGGACGAAAGAGCGCATGGCATCGGCAAAGCTGAAGCCGATCTCCGGCCTGACCCGTGTTTGCTGGATGTTGGTGATGGAGTATTCGATCGGGTCTTCCACGGTAATCACTTTTCGGGTGCCATCATCGGCCAGTAACTGCAGGCCGACATACAGTGTGGTGCTTTTGCCCGATCCGGTGGGACCAACCACCAGTACCAGACCTGCAGGGTTGCGCAGTAATCGCCGATAGTTGTCGGCAATGGTGCTGGACAGCCCGAGTTTATCGATGCTGATCAGCTCTGAATTCTGCGGCAACAGGCGGATCACCAC
>CATLZI010000266.1 GCA_950063125.1 uncultured Porticoccus sp.
GAGCCGGCCGAACTCGAACTGACGCGGCTTTGACGGCACCGGCAGATTGTCGATAAACCACTCGTACAGCGGTCGGTTGGCGGCGAATTCCAGTGTGCAGATGGAGTGGGTCACCCCCTCGATCGCATCTTCCTGACCGTGGGCGAAATCGTAGGAGGGGTAGATGTTCCAGGTATCGCCGGTGCGGGGATGGGATCTTTTCTTGACCCGGTACAACACCGGGTCGCGCAGGTTGATATTGGGCGAGGCCATGTCAATCTTGGCCCGCAGGGTCATGCGACCCTCGTCAATGGCACCGGTTTTCATCTGTTCCAGCAGTACCAGATTGTCTTCAACGGAACGATCCCGCCAGGGGCTGTTTTTGCCCGGCTCGGTTAGGGTGCCACGGTATTCGCGCATCTGTTCGCCATTCAGCTCGCAGACAAAGGCCTTGCCCTCCCGAATCAGGTACTGGGCCCACAGGTACAACTGCTCGAAATAATCTGAGGCATAGCGCACCTCACCATCCCACTGAAAACCCAGCCAGCGCACGTCGTCGATAATCGCCTTGACGTACTCGTCCTCTTCTTTTTCCGGATTGGTATCGTCAAAACGGAGGTTGCACGCGCCACCGAACTGCTCCGCCAGCCCAAAGTTCAGGCAGATGGATTTGGCGTGCCCGAGGTGCAGGTAACCGTTGGGTTCCGGTGGGAAACGGGTCACCACGCTGGTCACCGAGCCATCGGCCAGCTCCCGGGAGATCAACTGCTGAATAAAATTGAGCGGTTTATTATCGTCTGCCATACTGCAGCCCCGCCGGGCCATCCTCCGCAAAAAAGAGCCGGATTATAGCCTCCGGGGAAGCCTGTATAAACAACTGATCACCAACCGTCCGGGATTCTTCAGCTTCCGCCCTGTATGAATCCTCTGCAAAACACCAGAATCGAGCCGTGAGTTAACCCTATTCCTGCCATGCATCCCAATCTCCGAGCCATTCTCTACCTGCAGCTGTGCCTGATGTTTTTCCTGGTGGGCGACTCGGTGGCGAAGCGCCTGCTGGAAACAATACCCCTCGGCCAGATGATCTGCCTGCGCACCGCCGCTTCACTGCTGGTACTGACGGTGTTTATTCTGGCCACCGGCCGCCTGCGAACCCTGCATGTCAGCAAACCTGTGCACCAACTGTTGCGCAGCCTGTTCTTTACCGTGATCAGCCTCGGCTACTATGTGGCCATCAAACATTTTCCGATCAGTGCAGTGAGTGCCGCCACTGCGGGTGCACCAATCCTGATTTCGGCCATATCGCCACTGATTCTGAAGGAGCGGGCCAATGCCATTCAATGGCTGGCCACCATCACCGGTTTTATCGGTGTCTGCCTGGTGCTGAAACCGGACGTCAGCAATTCAGGCTGGCACTATCTGGCGCTGACGGTCCTGCCCCTGGCCTTTGCCATCATGATTCTCTGGTCGCGCTATCTGTCCCGCACCGAATCGGACTGGTCGATGAACTATTACATCTATATCCCACTTTTGCTGGCGGCATTTTTCTGGCAGCAGGAAGTCTGGATTGCCCTGGACAACAAAACGCTGCTGATGGTTCTGGTCTCCGGCAGCGGCGGAGCATTTGGTTTTATCATGATGGTGGCGGCCTACAGGGTCGGCAAGCCGGTGATCGTGGCACCGTTTCAGTACACGGCCATCATCATGGCGCTCGGCGTGGACATGATCTTCTGGCAGTTCTACCCCAATCTGGGCCTGTGGATCGGAATCAGCCTGATTCTGTTGTGTGCAGCGATACAGGGTTGGCAGGCCCGTATTGAGGAACCGGCGATCACCCCGCATCTGCGCCCGGAGGACACCCACACCCCCTGAATTTGCTGTGAAGCCCGGGCACTGGCGCCGGGCCAGAGTAAAGCGGTTTAAATTCAACCCTGAAAAACGTAATATACGCACCTCTTTCGACAGTCACAGGGTTCACTACAGATGATTACACTGCACACAAATTACGGCGATGTCAGCCTTGAGCTGGATTTCGATAATGCGCCGGTTTCCTCCGCTAATTTTTTGCAGTACTGCCGCGACGGTTTCTATGAAGGAACTGTCTTCCATCGCGTCATTGACGGATTCATGATTCAGGGCGGTGGCATGACCGCCGATATGCAGAACAAACCCACCCGCGATCCCATTCAGAACGAGGCCGATAACGGTCTGGCCAATGAAACCGGCACCTTGGCGATGGCACGGACCAATGATCCCCATTCCGCCAGTTCACAGTTCTTCATCAACGTTTCCGACAACACTTTTCTCAACCACAGCGGCAAGAACCCCCAGGGTTGGGGCTATGCGGTATTTGCCCGGGTCACCGATGGCATGGATGTGGTCAACAAAATCAAGGGTGTGCCCACTGGCCGTCACGGCATGCATCAGGATGTGCCCAAGGATCCGGTGGAAATCCAGAAGGTCACCGTCAGCGATGCCTACGCGGATAAATAAGGCCGCTCCCGGCCACGGCAGGTGGTGCTGATGACCACACTGCTGATTTCCGATCTGCACCTCTCCCCAGAACGCCCGGCGGTAACCCGGGCGTTTTTTGCTTTTCTGGAAAAGCAGACCGACGACGTCGAGGCACTGTATATCCTCGGCGATCTGTTTGAGGCCTGGATCGGAGACGACGACCCCGCGCCACTGGCCCGCCAGGTGATTGCAGCGCTGAAAAAACTGTCCGATAGCGGTGTCAGTCTGTTCTTTACCCACGGCAATCGCGATTTCATGATCGGCAAACAATTCGCCCGGGAAAGCGGAGCCACCCTGCTGCCCGACCACCATCTGGCGGAGCTGGGCGGCCAGCGCGTGCTGCTTCTGCATGGCGATACCCTGTGTACCGGCGATGCCGACTATCAGAAATTTCGCCGCAAGTACCGCCATCCGCTGGTGAAATTTCTGTTGCGCCACCTGCCGCTCAAAAAACGTCAGAAGATGGCGGTGGAGTGGCGGCAGAAGAGCATGCGAGCCAACGCCAACAAGTCGGACAATATCATGGATGTGTCGGAGGAGACTGTGGCGCAACTGATGGCACAGTACCAGGTGAAACTGATGATTCACGGCCACACCCACCGCCCCTATCACCACCATATGGCCTTTGGTGAACGGCTGGTTCTGGGTGACTGGCATCAACGGGGCTGGTATATCCGCATCAAAGAAGACCACTCGCCGGAACTGATTTCCTTTCCCATCGAACAAAGCTGAGCCGGGAACCTATTCAGCCCTGAGCGCATCATTCAGCCCTGAGCGCATCAATAGGGCTGAGCCGGGTGGCATTCAGCGCTGGCCGCACACCGGCCATCAGGCCGATCAGCATGGACACCAACAGTGCCACCAGCACGATGTCCCCCTTCAATGCCA
>CATLZI010000267.1 GCA_950063125.1 uncultured Porticoccus sp.
GTGGGTTTTTCGCCAGACGGACAACATGGCTTCCTGAGTCAATTCTTCAGCGGTGGCTTCTGTAAGACCCAGTTTCATGATGTACCCTTTGATTCTGGGCGAAAAGTGACGAAACAGACGGATAAACAACTGTCGGTCACGGGAAACGGCCAGTTCTGCCAACATTGCAGACCAGTCTTTCGCCGGTGTCTCGGATGTCTTTTCTGCTCTTAATGCCACGACACTCAACGCTTCATCTCCCGGCGGTTGGTCTTGCATGACTCTCCTTACGTGTGGTCAGTCTCGATAGATCACAGAGATTAGCGCCCGCGCACGATAAAGCCAAATAAAAGGGTGATCCCTCTCCGTACTTCCTGCGTAATATCAGCAACCCATTTGGTACGGACTGAACAATGAAGACCTCCACCCCGAAAAATTCAGCGCAAGACGCCCCACCCCGCAAGAATATTGCGGTGATTGGTTCGGGCATCTCGGGTTTGAGCTGTGCCTGGCTACTGAGCAGATCACAGAATGTGACGCTATTTGAAAAGGACGATCGACTCGGGGGGCATTCCAATACAGTAACCTTTGATCTGGACAAGCAGGCCATCAGCGTAGATACCGGATTCATTGTCTACAATCCCGTCAACTACCCCAACCTGGTAAAGTTTTTTGACCAATTGGGAGTAACAACCTGTGACACCGACATGTCCTTTTCCGTGTCAGTGAACGGCGGGGAGCTCGAATATTCCGGCAGTGGTCTGTCGGGGCTGTTGGCACAAAAACGGAACCTGTTCCGACCGGCTTTCTGGGGAATGGTGACCGATCTGCTGCGCTTTTATCGGCAATCACCAAAATTGCTCCAGGCTGCCGAGCTTGAGCACCTTTCCCTCGGGGAATTGCTTGAAAAACATCGTTACGGCAAATCCTTTATCAACAACCACCTGCTGCCCATGGGCGCGGCAATCTGGTCAGTACCTGTCGACAAAATGCTGAATTATCCCGCCCTGAGTTTTTTGCGTTTTTGCAGCAATCACGGTTTGACCCAAGTAAATAACCGGCCACAATGGCGTACGGTGGTCGGTGGCAGTCGTCAATATGTGGATAAAATTGCTGCCGCGCTGCAGGGTTCCATTCGATTGAATACCCGTATTCAGTCCGTCACAAGACTGGGGGAACAGGTAGCTCTGGACGACATTCACGGCAACCGGGAAATATTCGATGACGTCGTTTTTGCCTGCCACAGTGACCAGGCACTTGCCCTGCTGGCTGACCCGACAACCGAAGAGCAGTCCCTGCTCAGCTGTTTCCCCTACCAACGCAATCGGGCTTTTCTTCATCTGGACACCGATTTGATGCCAAAACGCAAGCAGGTCTGGTCCAGCTGGAATTATCTGACCAGCAACAAACCTGCATCAAAAAACGAGCAGCTGGTCAGTGACCAGAAAAGGAAAGTGTCCGTCACCTACTGGATGAACCAGCTCCAGCCGCTTGCTACCGAACAACCGGTAATGGTCTCCTTAAACCCCCTGAAAATGCCCAGGTCCGGCACGATTATCAGAAGTTTTTTCTATGACCATCCCACGTTTGATCAATCCTCGTTGGCCGCCCAGAAGCAACTCTGGTCACTGCAGGGCAAACAGCATACCTGGTTCTGTGGCGCCTATTTCGGTTACGGTTTCCATGAGGACGGCTTGCAATCCGGGCTGGCTGTCGCCGAAGCGCTGGGTGGTGTTGTTCGCCCCTGGCAACTGGAAGAGCCGAATTCCCGGATTGAAATCCATACTGGCTCACTGCCCGACTCTGCTGTGGAATTGTACTGTGTCTGAGGAACTGAAATCGGCCCTGTACAGTGGCCAGGTCATGCATCGGCGTCTGCGCCCGAAAAGACACCGGTTTACCTATCGGGTTTTCTCGCTGTATCTTGACCTCGATGAACTGAAAACACTGGATGGTCGACTTCGGCTCTTTTCCCTTAATCGTTTCAATCTGTTTTCCTTTCACGAAAAAGATCACGGCAGTGGGGAATCAGGCCTGAAGGGGCAAATATGCCGACTATTGACCGAGCGCGGTTTTGGTCATGCCACTGCCCATATCAAGCTGCTCTGCTATCCGAGAATACTGGGATACGTGTTTAATCCACTGAGTATCTACTTCTGCTACAACGACCAACAGCAGCTGTCAGCTGTGCTCTACGAAGTCAGCAACACCTTCAAACAAAAGCATACCTACCTGATTCCAGTGGATCCACAGCGGAAAGACACCCTGGTTGACCAGCGGGCCGAGAAAGCCATGTACGTCAGCCCGTTCATGCCGATGGAAACCCATTACCGCTTCCGGATTCAGCCACCCGATCAAAAACAGGTATCTGTTTTCATCAGGCAATCCAACGACCGGGCAGACAAGCCCGGCAACCATGTACTGCTGGCCACCTTCAACGGCCAGTACCGGACACTCAACGATGCAACCTTGCTACGGCTCTTTTTCAGTCATCCGCTAATGACCCTGAAAATTATCGGTGCCATTCACTGGCAGGCATTGCATCTGTGGCTGAAAGGGCTACCCCTGCAGCCCAGACAAACCAAGCAGAACGCCCGCGATTTTAGCTGGCGGGATAAAGATGGAGTATTACACCATGAACGGCTCTGACCTCGATGCCGACGGTATCACCCCAAGGCAACCGACAAGTTCACCAGTATGGCTGGAAACGCAAATTATCCGGCTGTTGCGGAGAAAGCTGGCTCACTGCCAGGGAGTGCTATCGCTGCAGTTTCCCAGTGGTCACAGGCACCTGTTTGGTCAGGGTGAGACTGCTGCCTCTGTCAGCCTTTACTCAATAGCGCCCCTGTTCCGGTTATTCTTTGGTGGCACCAATGGCTGGTCAGACAGTTATTTACACAGTGAATGGGACAGTGCTGACCTGACAGCCCTGATCCGCTGGGCGATTCAGAATGAACCGACGCTGAACAGCATGGCGAAGGCTGGTTATGTCAATGACCTGCTCTATAATCTCTATCACTGGAGCCGTCGGAATACACGCCGGGGCAGCCGGCGAAATATTGCTGCGCATTATGATCTGGGAAACAATTTTTATCGGGAGTGGCTCGACCCCGGTATGACGTATTCTGCGGCAATGTTTGGTGATGATCATCGGCAATCCCTGCAACAGGCTCAGACGAAAAAATATCAACGTATTCTCCAGTTGCTGTCACCCAGAGAGCAGGATCAGCTGCTGGAAATTGGTTGTGGCTGGGGTGGTCTTGCAAGTCATGCGGCTGAACATTATGGCGTTGAAGTATTGGGGATAACGATATCTCAAGAGCAACAAAAACTCGCTCAGCAACGCTGTAAAGGATTACCTGTAGAAATTCGTCTGACAGATTATCGTGATCTAGA
>CATLZI010000268.1 GCA_950063125.1 uncultured Porticoccus sp.
TGATTCGGGGTGCCAGCTGGCGCCACGGCAACATCATTCAACTGCGACTGTCCTACCGCGATTACGGCCTCGATGGCCGGGACGACCTGGGCTTCAGGGTGGCACGCAATGTGGAGTGATAACCTGTGGTGCTAAAGACTCTCAAGATCTGCCTCGCGGCGCTGCTGATAGGCGGACTCCCGGCCTGCCTGATCGCCAATGCCAATGAACCAGAGCCAGAGTCAGGCAAAGAGCCAGGCGCAAAACAGGCACAGGCGACAGATGCGTCCGGCAAGCAATCAGACCGCGATACCGCCAGCCCGCCACCGGCCAAACCGGCCCCGCCAAGCACGTCGAAGCGGTCAACCCCCGATTTTTCGCCGACGGAAGAAATTTCCGAGGATATTGCCATCCCTTTTCCGGTGGATATATGACACCCTCACACAGCCATTACAACCCTGCCAGTTATCATCAACCCGGCCCGGATATTTGCGGAGTAGCCACCTATGCGGAATAACACCTCCTCGGAGTTTCTCTACCAGCTGTTCGCCCTGATTCTGGCCCTGATTCTGGTGCACAGTTTCTACGTGACGCTGATTCGCCCCAACGCCAATGCCATTTTACAGGAGCAGTTGGCCCGGGAAGCCGCGGGCGAAGCCTATGTGGCAGAGCGCTCTTTTTACATTGTGGTGAAGGATTACGAACAGGAAGCCTGCTTTATTCTGATGCTGTGGGCCTTTGCCATCATGGGTTATAAAGCCCGCCGCACCCTCAATGAGCGGAAGCTGCTGTCCCTGCAGTTGCTCGGTGTCAGCGAGGGCAGTCGTGTGCTGCCGGAGGATGCGCGACAAATGTCCCGTCCCGTTCAGGCCCTGCCCGAGGCACAGCAGGGCTATCTGGTCCCCCGGACACTGCTGGCGGCACTGCAGCGCTTCGGTTCCACGCGCAACATCCAGGACGTTTCCAGCGCCGTGGGCGACGTACTGGATACCGAATCCGACCGGCTCGACTCGGAATTATCCATGGTGCGCTATATCGCCTGGGCGATTCCATCCATCGGTTTTATCGGCACGGTTCGCGGCATCGGCGAGGCCCTAAGCCAGGCACATAAGGCGGTGGAAGGCGATATTGCCGGTGTCACGGCCAGTCTGGGGGTAGCGTTCAATTCCACATTTATTGCACTGGTGATCAGCATTGTAGTGATGTTCATGCTGCATCAACTGCAGCTGCTCCAGGAGCGGCTGGTGCTGGACACCCACAGCTACTGTGACAGCAATTTGCTGCGTCACCTGAAAACCGACTGAACAGCGGGACAGACCACATCATGAGTGTTGCCATCATCGAATTGAATGACGCAGGCATTTGCTGCGTAAACGATCGGGGTGATTTGACCGTCAGTCCCGGCTATGCACTGCTCACCCCCGAGGGTATTACCACCGGTGAGGCCGCCCTGCAGCGCGCCTACCTGGAACCGCAACAGAGCTTCAACCAGTACTGGTGGCAACTCAACCTGTCCCCCCTGGCCGTCACCAGCAAACACGCACGCCACTACGCCGATATGGCCTACGCGCAACTCCTGGCACTGCACCGCGACAGCGGTCACCCGGAGCAGGTGGTCTTTGCCGTTCCCGGCAGTTTTGACCGGGGCCAGTTGTCCATTCTGCTGGGCCTGGTGAAGGCCTCGCCATTTGAGGCAACCGGGCTAGTGGATGCCGCCGTGGCCGCCGCCAGTCGCTCTGATGCAACCGGGACCCTGGTCCATCTGGATATTCAGCTCCACCAGACTGTGATTACCCGGCTTGAGGTGACGCAGCAGATTGAGCGCACCGGCGTGGAAATCATCAGCAACGTTGGCCTGAAAGCTTTCCATGACCTTTGGGCACAGCAGATTGCCAACCAGTTTATCCGGCAGTACCGCTATGATCCCCTGCACACCGCAGCGGGAGAGCAACAGCTGTACAATCGCTTGCCGGTCTGGTTATCGGCACTGCAAGGTCAGGCGGAAATCACCGCCGAACTGGACAGCCCACAGGGGCATTACCGATTGGTGCTCACTCGCACCGAGCTGCTGGCCAGCAGCGCATCGAGATTCCAGTTGCTGCAGAGCAAACTGTCGGACCTGAAAACCAATGGCGAGACCCTGCTACTCAGTCATCGCGCCGCGCAATTGCCGGGCATTCGGGAGCAGCTCGCCCCGTTTGCCACGCTGGACGAGAGCGCCGCCATTACCGGTTGCCGACATCACCTGGAGGTCATCATCGGAGATCCTGAAAATCTCCACTTTATTACCCGGCTTCCCTGCAAACCGGTTGCCACCGGCACAGCAACAGCGGCGGCGTCCGAACAGACGTATGAGCCGGAGCCCCAGCCGGACACCCTGTCAAAAGCCTCCGCCGCTGCGACCCACCTACTTTATCGACACCGGGCCTATGCCATCGGCAATCGTCTGGCGATTACGCGGGATGGCGATCAATTGCGTTTTACACACGGCGTCGGGGGCGACTGCTGCCTGATTCGCGAACAGGACAGTGTGCAGCTCAGGACCGCTAGTGCTGCTGTTACGGTCGAAGGTGACCCCACGGATCTGCGGGCCGGCGACAGCCTCCAGATAGACGGCGATCAGCTGGACCTGATCGAGGTGACCTGATTTGCGCCGCTCGAAACACAGGATAAGCGCCTTCAGCCTGTCGTTCCTCGACATCATGGCCTGTGGTTTTGGCGCGGTTACCCTGCTTTTCCTGATTCTCAAACATGACGTAACATCCCTGGAATCCGCTGATCCCCTGCTGAATGCGGAAGTGAATCTGCTGCAGGAGGATTTGCGGGTCGGCGAGGAAGCGCTGGTGGAACTGCGCAACAGCCTGGCACGCATTGATGAATCACTGGTGGAAGCGCAGGGGCTATCGGCGAGGGGGGTCGCCGATATCGAAAAAACCCGCCGCGAACTCAGCGCCCAGGCGGATCCGGAACAGCAAATCGAAATCCTGCGCAAGCAGGTCGAAACCCTGGAACGGGAAACTGCCAATCTTCGGGAACAGGGGAATGCCGACAATGTGCGGCAATTTATCGGTGATGGTGAACGGCAGTATCTGACCGGTTTGAAACTGGGCGGGAAGCAAATCCTGATCCTGGTGGATGCCTCAGCCAGCATGCTTTCGGACTCTATTGTCAACGTGATCCGACGTCGCAACATGAGCGATTCCGTCAAGCGAAACTCCGAGAAATGGCAGCGGGCCATCCGCACCACTGAGTGGCTGGTAGCGCAATTACCGCAGGACAGCCGCTACCAGATCTATGTATTCAACACCGCAGCCGAAGCGGTCGCGGGCGACGACCGGCGCTGGCGAGATACCGCCGACCGCCAGGGCCTCGATAGTGCCATCAAAA
>CATLZI010000269.1 GCA_950063125.1 uncultured Porticoccus sp.
ATCGTACCGGTGATGTTGGTGTGCTCAGCGACTCACCCTGTGGTTGTGGGCGTGGACTGCCGGTGATGCAGGAAATTCAGGGGCGCTCGACAGATTTCCTGATGGCTCAGGATGGAACCCTGCTACACGGCCTCGCCCTGATTTATATCCTGCGCGACCTGCCCGGTATTGCCTCGTTCAAAATCACGCAGGAGTCACTCGACCTGACGCGGGTAGAGATTGTCCGCGGGGATGATTATGTCATCGCCAATGAGCAGGCGATCAGTGACGTATTTAAAAAAAGGCTGGGGCAGGCGGTCACGGTTGAATTTGAATACTGTGACGAGATCAAGCCGGAAAAATCAGGCAAATTCCGTTATGTGGTCAGCAAAGTCACCTGACCAGCCCACAGTCAATTGACGGATAGGTTGATGCCTGTCCGGGGGAGCTAACACGCAACCGTTATGAGAGATATCCTGGTTACCCTTATGGTGTTTGGCAGCCTGCCATTCATTTTGCGCCACGCCTACATAGGTATTCTGGTCTGGTGCTGGCTCAGTTACATGAACCCACACCGGTTGGCCTGGGGCTTTGCCTACAACATGCCGTTTGCCATGATCGTGGCGCTGACCCTGTTTGTTTCAGTTCTGTTCAGTACGGAAAGGCAGCGCCTGCCGATAAATGCCACAGTCGTGATATGGCTGATGTTTATCGTCTGGATGGCGATCGCGACCTTTAATGCGGTCTATCCCGACCAGGCCATGGAATCCTATATCAATATACTGAAAATTCAGGTGATGACGTTTTTGACCCTGATCCTGATAATCGATGAGAAAAAACTCAACCTGCTTATCTGGGTGATCGTCCTCTCCGTAGGCTTCTTCAGTTTCAAGGGCGGCATTTTCACACTTATGACCGGTGGCGCCTTCCATGTTTTCGGGCCGCCGGCCAGTTATATTTCAGAGAACAATGCGTTGGCCGTTGCGGTGTTGATGGTCATGCCGTTAATGGTGTATCTCTATCGGATAACGCCCCATAAATGGGTTCGCTACGGTATGGGCTGCGCCCTGTTTTTCAGTCTGGTTTCAGTATTTGGCTCTCAGTCGCGAGGCGCTTTGGTGGCGATGGCAGCGGTGGGCTTCTTCTTCTGGCTAAAGAGCAAAACCAAAATACTCAGTGGTTTTCTGATAGTGGTTGCCGCCTCGCTGATTTTTGCCTTTATGCCGCAAAGTTGGCACGAGCGCATGGGGAGCATACAGACCTATGAGGAGGATGAGTCGGCCATGTCCCGAATCAACTCCTGGCAATACAGCATCAATGTGGCCAATGACAGACTTACCGGGGCCGGGCTGTCGGCCTGGTCAAAGCAGATGTTTGCCATTTATGCGCCGAACCCCAACCAGGTATTTGTTGCCCACAGCATTTATTTTTCGGTCCTGGCAGATCATGGCTGGCCGGGGCTCATCCTCTTTTTAGTGGTGCTTTGGTTGACCTGGCGAAATCTCACCCAGGTGATAAAACGCACCAAAAATGACCCGGACTCGCCGCACTCAAATCTGCTGGCCCGCATGCTGCAGGTGAGCCTGGTTGCCTATATGTCAGGGGGTGCATTCCTGAGCCTATCGTATTTTGATTTGCCCTGGCACATCATCGCCATATCGGTACTATTGAACTACCAGTTTGCCAGCCGGGAAGTGGTGGGCCTGGACCTGTCGAGCGATATTATCCAGCGGCCCAAAGCCCCTGCCAATAGAATGCGGGGCCAGCAACGGATGCCACCAAATTAACCCGAGGTATTGCTGGTTCTCGCAATAATCGACAGATATTCCTCTTGAAACGGATTAAGCCTATGTCAGCAACGCAACCCTTTATCAGTGTCATTGTGCCGACGCGCAACCGGGTCGATTGGCTGCGGCGCTGCCTTGACGGCATTGCCGAGCAGGAGTTTCCAGACTACGAGGTTTTAGTTGTTGACGATGGCTCCAATGGCGATGTGCTTGTCGCCTATCAGCAAATGATGGAGGCATTCGGTCCGCGCTATCGTCTGTTGAAGGCCAATATCGAGGGAGGTCGACGTCTTGGACCATCGGTGGTGAGAAACATCGGGATCGATGCCGCAAAAGGGACCTATATCGCCTTTTGTGATGACGACGACTACTGGTGTCAGCCAGACCTGCTTTCTATCGCGGCGGCGGCCCTGCGGGAAACCGATGCCGACCTGCACTTTGCCAACCAGAAAATACTGCACGGTGACACCGTTTTCGCAAAAACCAGCTTCAGGCGTGTCGAGGCCAGCATACGGCAGGATCAGCAATTGGCCGACTGGCCCATCTATCAGATAACCCGTGAGCAAATGCTCTGTTTCCCCGACTATGCGCACCTCAATATCACCATCGCCAGAAAAGCCCTGCTGGAAAAAATTGGTGGCTTTTGGGAGGAGACCCGCTATGCCGAGGATGTGGATTTGTTCGTGCGTCTCTGTGATGCGGCAACGGGGCGCATTCTGTTTCGTCCCGATGTTTGCTCGGCGCACAATGCGCCGGTAACCCATGGGCATGAATCTGCATCAAAAGGTGTAGGCGATCTCAATCGACGTTTGCTGGAAAACTCGGTTTACTGGCACTTGCTGGCCAGTTGCCATACGCCGCCCGCAGTTCGTTATGCCACGTTGTCATTATCTTCAAACTCCAAATTACTGTATCAGGAACTGGAGCAGGGGGGTTCCTTCCAGGCCTCTGTGGCAGTGGCGAGGATCGCGCTGGCTGCCAGGCCCAGCTTTAAATGGAGTATTTATTGCGCGTGGCTCACTATCAGGGCACTGTGTAAACCCCACTGAGGTCTGCTGTGTACCGGAACCTGGCATAGCAGTTCTTTGTCCAAGACGGACATACTGGGTATGGATGCCAACCGGGTAGACGCACGTTATGAAACGCCAAGTATTTTCAGAAGCCCCAGTCCAATGGCTACTTTTTTTGCTGCCATGCCTGTTGGTTAATCTCGAGACTCAAGCCGACAGCCCGACTGTTGTTTCGTCTGCGCGGATGCCAACCGTGTCAATGCCAGTCTATGTGGATCTTCCCGTGCCAAAACTGGCTCAGGTTGACTGGGAAGAATACAAACGAATAAGACGTGGTGTGCAACCTGGCGAGGCTGAAGCGCTGGAGTCGGCTGTTGCGCCGACTAAGGATTTCATTCAATGCCCGGGAACTCCCCCAGCTGACGATGTTGATTCGCATGGCTGCACTATTCAGCCAGAACTAGAACCAGAACCTGAGACTCCTGTACTTACGGCTATAACCTGCCCTGACGCACCCAGCTACACCAGTAATTCTGGTGCCCGGTGGTTTCTATGTGATCTGC
>CATLZI010000270.1 GCA_950063125.1 uncultured Porticoccus sp.
CTGGCCGCTTGCGTCGCCACGGCGGCGCAGGCCGACCACAGGCTTACAGGCCGTGACATCGACGCCGGCGCCGCTCTCTATGCTGAGAGCTGCGCGTCCTGTCACGGCGCCAAGCTGGAAGGCCAGCCCGACTGGCGCACGCCCGGAGAGGACGGCATCCTGCCCGCGCCGCCGCATGATGTGACCGGCCACACATGGCACCACGACACGCCGCTACTGCTGGAATACGACGACGCCCCATGAACAGCCCGAAAGATACCCTGTTCGCCACACCACAACTGGAGATCGCCGGTTTTCGTTTCGACCGGGCGGTCGCCCGCGTGTTTCCCGATATGATCCGGCGCTCGGTGCCGGGCTACGAAACCATCATCGCCATGACCGGCACCCTGGCAGAGCGGTACGTTCAGCCCGGTAGCCAATGTTACGACCTGGGTTGCTCCCTGGGGGCATCTACCCTTGCCATGCGCCACCATGTTCGCCACAGCGACTGCCGGATTATTGCCGTGGATAACAGCGCTGCCATGCTCAGTCAGTGCCGCGAGATTCTGGCCGATGATGACGGGGAAATCCCCGTGGAACTGGTCTGCGGCGATATTGAACAGATCCCGGTACACAACGCCACCATGGCGGTGCTGAATTTCACCCTGCAGTTTATTCCGGTCGGTCGCCGCAATGCTCTACTCCAGCGGATCAGTGATGGCCTGCAGCCCGGCGGCGTGCTGGTGCTGTCGGAGAAGGTGGCCTTTGAGGATCCCCAGCACCAGCAACTGATGATTGAACTGCACCATCATTTCAAGCGGGCCAATGGATACAGCGAGCTGGAAATAAGCCAGAAGCGTTCCGCACTGGAGGATGTACTGGTCCCGGAAACCCTCGCCGTGCACCGCCAGCGCCTCAGAGAGGCCGGTTTCAGCAGTGTCGATGTCTGGTTTCAATGCTTCAACTTCGCCTCGCTGATTGCCATAAAATAGCTCGCAGCCATCAAAAACCACTACTGATAGACCAAAATGATTGATTTTTCCTCCCTGCTCACCAGCCTCGCCAACGCAGAACATCCCGCCCTGCGGGCCTGGGCGGCACAGCTGCCCCCTCAGCTTGCCCAGGGTTTGTCGGCAGAGCGCTGGGGCGACCTGCCGGGCTGGCAGGCGACACTGGCGCAGCTGCCACCGCTCGAGCCCTCCCGGGTCGATTTACAGACCGCCGTTACGGTGGGCGATGTCGCGGACTGCGACGAACAGACTCGCCAACAGCTGCACGCGACCCTGATGGGCCTTCATCCCTGGCGCAAGGGGCCCTACCGGTTGTTTGGCCTGACCATTGATACCGAGTGGCGCTCGGACTGGAAATGGGATCGGGTGTTGCCCCACCTCGCCCCGCTGAAAAACCGGCTGGTCCTCGATGTGGGTTGCGGCAATGGCTACCACTGCTGGCGAATGCTCGGCGAGGGTGCGCGGCGGGTGATCGGCATTGATCCATCCGCTAAATTTGTCTTTCAATTCAGCGTGTTAAAGCACTATCTGGGCGACCTGCCGGTGGATGTACTGCCCCTCGGCATCGAGCAGCTGCCGACGGATATGCAGTGCTTTGACAGCGTATTTTCCATGGGGGTGTTCTACCATCGCCGCTCGCCGATGGACCACCTCAAGGAATTAAAAGACTGCCTGCGACCGGGCGGCCAACTAGTACTGGAAACCCTGGTTATTGAGGGCGGTTCAGGCGAGGTGCTGGTGCCCGAAGGGCGTTACGCGAAAATGCGCAATGTGTGGTTTCTGCCAAGCGCGGACACCCTGCTCAGCTGGTTGCGCAAATGCGGCTATCGGAACCCAAGATTGGTGGACAGCACCCGAACATCGGTCGAGGAGCAGCGTTCAACAGCATGGATGACCTATGAATCCCTGCCGGACTTCCTTGATCCAACCGATCATAACCGCACGGTCGAAGGTTATCCGGGACCGATCCGCGCAGTCTTTGTCGCGGAAAGCTGAGGTCATTTCCCGATTAGCCAACTAATCGTCCAGCTCGACCACTGGCGTCGCCAGGCCAAACTCGTCGTGAATCTGCCGACACCAGCGATTGAGTCGTTCGGCGCTGAGGGCCGGCTGCTGGTCTTCGTCGATACCCAGACCGACAAACAGGGCCTGCCCCGGAAGCCGGGCCTTTGAGGCTTCAAACTCGTAGCCCGCCGTGGGCCAGTAGCCGACCACCCGATCCGCTGTTTTCACTACCACATCGTGCAGCATACCCATGGCATCGAGAAAGAAATCCCCGTAGCCGAACTGGTCACCGAGGCCGATAAACGCGACTGTCTTGCCGGAAAAGTCGATGGCTTCCACGTCGTCCCAGAAATCCTCCCAGTCCGACTGGATCTGACCGAAATCCCAGGTGGGAATACCCAGAATCAGTTTGTCATAGGGCATAAAATCCAGCTGGGTGACGTCGCCGATATCGTGAACGTCCACCACCTCATCGCCCAGGCGAGAGACAACCCGGTGGGCAATGGATTCGGTATTTCCCTCGTCGCTGCCAAAGAACAAGCCGATCTTCGTCACTGTACCCTCTGCACAACCATGATAAAAAACTGCGCGGATTCTCCCAGCTCCCGGGGATCGCTGCAACCACCGGCAGGCATTTCCAGCAAATCGGGTCGGGGCAATTCAGGCACCCCCCGTTTTTAAGTGCTTGCTGTTTTTCCAGTACTGCCTATTTTTTCAAGGGTAGTTATTTTTTGAGTGCTTCGAAGGCATCAGTAAAATCGTGACCGAGGGAATCGGCTACCGCTTTATGGGTCACACGACCGCAGTGGATGTTCAGTCCATTGCGCAGATTGGCATTGGTCAGCAGCGCACGCACAGGATTGTCCGCCAGTTGCAAAACAAACGGCAGGGTCACATTGTTCAGGGCCTGGGTGGCCGTGCGGGCAACACCGCCCGGCATGTTGGTGACACAGTAGTGGATCACGCCATCGACCACGTAGGTGGGGTCCTGATGGGAGGTAGGTCGGGAGGTGGCGAAACAGCCACCCTGGTCAATCGCTACATCCACCACCACTGCGCCGGGCTTCATTCGGCCAACCATCTCACGGGTCACCAGTCGGGGAGCTGAGGCGCCAGGCAGCAACACGGCGCCAATCACCAGATCGGCTTCCGGCAGATAGCTCTCAATGGCCGCCCCAGTGGCATAGACACAACGAATCGACTCCGGAAACATCCGGTCCAGCTCCCGCAAGCGGTCCACGGAGCGGTCCATGATTGTCACATCGGCTCCGATACCCAACGCCACACCGGCCGCATTGCTACCCACCACCCCCCCACCG
>CATLZI010000271.1 GCA_950063125.1 uncultured Porticoccus sp.
AATCGCCAGTTTGTGGTTGCACAAAAAAAGCGGTATTCCGGTGGAAGACCAATCACAGCTGAACTTGGGAAGCGGAAACCATTGGAACAGATAGTTGGGAGAAACGGACTCAGGTGGTCGATAGCCTGCTCCACCGACGCCTGCCGTCAAAACAATTTTAACAATACCGTTATCCGGGCACTGCGCTAACAGGGCATCCCGATACTCCACCAGCATTCTCTCGTCACAAGGTATCCCCAGGCGGCTTGCACCTGCGGCCAGCCGCTTACAATGTAATGGCCAGAGAGGTATAGCACCACCGGTCAGCCTGGTTGTTTCAAATAGACCATGTCCATAGTAAAAACCACGATCAAAAGCATTGGCGCAACCGGTGTCTTCACCATTTATCTGGGTAATGGGGGGATAATTGTTCATGGGTGCAAATTAAAACAGATAAACGGGCAAAACACAGGTATAAAAAAGCCGCTCGGTAAGAGCGGCTTTTTAGCGGTCAATATTAGTAGCTGTTATTAACCAAGATTCGCGTTGATGTAGTCAATCGCATTCTGAACCGTGGCAATTTTTTCAGCTTCTTCATCGGGAATTTCAGTATCAAACTCTTCCTCGAGAGCCATGATCAGCTCAACGGTATCCAGGGAGTCAGCACCCAGATCTTCAACAAAGGAAGACTCAGGTTTTACATCTGCTTCTTTAACACCCAACTGCTCTGCGACCATTTTCGCGACACGTTCTTCGATGCTGCTCATGATATTTATTCTCTCCTTTAAATCTTATAGGCTAGTCTGTTGCTTGGCGTGTAGATTTACCCAACAACAAGAAATCTGTAATTAACGGCACATCTGGCGCGCATTTTACCTGTAAAAACCCCGGTGTGTAACCGGTTTCAGGAAAATCCTGTTTTTATTTTAAATTTCAAAAGGTTAAGACATGTACATGCCACCATTCACGTGTATATTCTCGCCGGTAATGTAGTTGCCGCCATCACCAACCAAGAAATTCACGACTGCTGCAATCTCTTCAGCTGAACCCAGACGATTCAGTGGTACCTGCGACAATATTGCCTGCTTGCTGGCTTCGGGCAACTCCTTCGTCATGTCAGTATCAATAAAACCCGGGGAGACGGCATTTACCGTAATGTTGCGTGGCCCAAGCTCTTTAGCCAAAGAGCGGGTAAAACCGCCGACACCCGCTTTGGTAGCACAGTAGTTGGTTTGTCCGGCATTACCCATGGAACCGACCACAGAACTGATATTGACGATCCTGCCCCAACGGGCCTTGCTCATGCCACGGAGACAGGCCTTGGATAAGCGATAGAGTGAGTTGAGATTCGTGTCAATCACATCAAACCACTCCTCATCCTTCATCCGCATTAGGAGGTTATCTTTGGTGATGCCTGCATTGTTAACCAAAATCAACGGCGCACCATAGGACTCAATAATCGCTGCCAACACTTCGTCAACCGACTGTTGGCTGGCAACATCAAGCACCATGCCAGCCCCCTTGATGTTTTTTTCGCGAAATCTGGCAGAAATCTGCTCCGCCCCGGATGTGGAAGTCGCTGTACCGACGACAATTGCGCCTTGAGCACCCAGGCCATCGGCAATCGCGGCACCAATCCCCCGGGTAGCACCAGTAACCAGAGCCACCTTATCTATAACACTCATCACATACTCCTTTACTACTGGCAGTCAGTTACAGCGCTGCCAGTGATTTAGTCAAATTATCACTGTCTTCTGTGGCATACGCGGTCAAGGCGGGATCGATACGCTTGCACAAGCCACCCAGCACCTTGCCGGCACCACACTCCACCACGGTATCAATGCCTGCAGACACGAGGGAATTGACACACGCCACCCACTGCACCGGCTTAAAAATCTGCTCAATCATCACGTGCTTGATACGCTCCGGATCAGACTCGGTTTTTGCATTGACATTGTGGACTATTAATACTTCCGGTGCGGAAAATTGGGTGGCTAGGATTTCGGTGGCCAGACGATCCGCAGCGGGCTTCATCAAGCCAGTATGGAATGGCGCACTCACGGGCAGCGGCATGGCACGTTTGGCTCCGGCTGCCTTGCAACCTTCAATCGCACGTTCAACGGCAGCCGAATTTCCCGCTATAACCACTTGGCCGGGGGAGTTAAAGTTGACTGCAGAAACCTCTTGTCCCTCACAAGCCTTCGCACAGATTTCTTTGATCAAACCGTCATCCAGACCCAGTATGGCAGCCATAGCACCTTCACCCCTGGGCACAGCCTCCTGCATGTAGGCACCGCGATTGCGCACCAAGCGCACGGCATCTTCGAACGCGACTACACCAGAGCAGACCAGAGCAGACCACTCGCCAAGGCTGTGGCCCGCCATCAGGGCCGGGCGGGCACCCTCCGCCTGCTGCCAAATTCGCCAGACTGCGACACTGGCGGTCAAAAGCAGGGGCTGGGTACGCTCCGTCAGAGTAATATCTTCCTGACTACCCTTTTGCACCATATTCCATAGATCATAATGGAGCACATCCGAAGCTTCGGAAAAAGTATCCTGTACCACCGCGTACTTCTCTGACAGTTCAGAGAGCATGCCAATTTTTTGGGATCCCTGGCCCGGAAAGACAAATGCCAGATTATTTTTCATTGATTACCTCTGTATTACCACAGCTTATTGATTATTCTCGGACAGCCGCTTTTCAATCAATGTTGGAAGGTCCCGCTCTGCCTCATTGAGAGCCACCTCAATTGCTCTGGCGAAACCCCATTGATCAGCACTACCGTGGCTTTTAATAACAACGCCCTGCAGTCCAAGAAAACTGGCGCCATTATACCGTGCCGGGTCAACACGTTTAAGCAACCGTCCCAGAGCGGGTTTCAGAAACAGCGCACCAAACCTGGCCAAGACAGTTTCGCCCAAGGCATCCCTGATCTGCTTTTGAAGTAGTTTTGCCACACCCTCGCCAGCTTTCAGAGCAATATTGCCACTGAAACCATCACAAACCACAATATCGGCCTCTCCGTTAAAGAGTGCGTCGGCCTCAACAAATCCGATGTAATGAATATCGGGATTGGTTTTGAATAAAGCCGCAGCATCGAGGATTTCCTGTTTCCCTTTAAGTGATTCCACACCGATATTTAGCAATCCCACTGCCGGGTTGGTATTGCCATCTACCTCCGCAGCTACCAGAGATGCGATCAGCCCAAACTGGTACAGCTGTTCAGCCGTGCACTCTAAATTTGCACCCATATCCAGCAAATAGGTAAACCCACGCGCAGTTGGAATTCGGGCGCCGATCGCAGG
>CATLZI010000272.1 GCA_950063125.1 uncultured Porticoccus sp.
GAAAGACCGCTGAAACCAAAGGGGTGCTGGCCCATAGCGATATGTTCTCTGACCTGATGGATGATTCCATGACCTCCAACCTGGGGGCGGAAGCCAAAATTTCGGGTAGTCGGGCAACGGGGGCGGCCGCAGCCAATGGTGCGGCAGGTTCCCGGGCACTTATCACCGCCTCCGCAGGTGGCAGTGGCGGTGGGGGTGCCCGGATTACGCCGCTGGGTGAGCAGGTGCTGGCTTTGTACCGGCAAGTCGAAGAAAAGACGGCAACGGCAGTGGCAGATGAATTGAGCGAACTCTCGGCCCTTTTGGCGCCGTCCCCCCCCGCCATTCCTCACTGATTGGTCGATATTCGTCGTGGGTTGACGATCCGGCGATCTGGTCCTATTCTTCACGTTATATTCAATTGGATATAACGTGACAGAGCATCCGGTCCGGCTACAGCAAAATCACACCATTCCTTGCTCGGAGATCGACAATGCCCCTATTCGCAAAACCTGGTCGATTGCTCCTGCCGCTGACGCTCATGTTGTTAACCACAGCGTTGCACGCCGGCGACCCTGTACGTATCGCAGCGGCCTCTGATCTGCGTTATGCACTGGATGACATTGTGAACCTCTATCGTGAGGTACACCCCGATACCGCCATCGAGGTTATATATGGCTCCTCGGGGAAAATGACCACGCAGATCATTAACGGTGCACCTTACGATATCTTCTTTTCGGCCGACATCGCCTTCCCCCAGCAACTCAAGGAAAAAGGCCTGACAACTACTGAACCGGCTGTCTATGCCATTGGCCGGATTGTGATCTGGAGCAACACACTGAACGCCGCCAAACTTACCCTTGAAGACCTGACTTCGGATGCGATTACACGCGTTGCCATAGCCCAACCGGCCCACGCTCCCTACGGTCTACGTGCCAAAGAGGCCATGCAGGCGGCAGGGGTGTGGGATGCTGTGCAGAGCAAACTGGTGTTCGGCGAGAACATTGCGCATGCCGCCCAGATGGCTGAATCGGGCGCTGCACAGGTGGGTATCATCGCCCTGTCTCTGGCCAGGTTTCCCGAGCTGGCCAGGCATGATCACTACCTGATCGATAACGCTCTGCATAATCCGCTGACTCAGGGTTATGTGGTCACCAGGCGTGGCGGCAATATGCCCGAAGCGCTGGCATTTGCAGGGTTTATGGCGACCGACAAAGTACATGACATTATGATCCGCTACGGTTTTGTCATGCCGGAGTAAACAGCACCACCGGACCGGCCGTCTCCAGTTAATGAGGAAGCTCCATGTACACATTTGGTCCAGCGGAATGGCAAGCTATCGATGTCACCCTCCGGCTGTGCCTGTACACCACGATTATCCTGTTGCTGTTGGCCACCCCGCTTGCCTGGTGGCTGGCAAAGGGGCGTTCCCGTGGCAGGGACGTGGTACAGGCGATTGTCTCTCTGCCCCTGGTGCTGCCGCCCACCGTGCTCGGTTTTTATCTGTTGGTGGCAATGGGACCGCGGGGGATACTGGGCAAAACGCTGGAAGACCTGGGGTTTCACCATCTTGCCTTTTCTTTTGAGGGCATTCTGATTGCATCCATTCTCTATTCCATGCCCTTTGCCGTGCAGCCGCTGACAGAAGCCTTCAGCCATCTGGGGCGGCGTCCGGTCGAGGTAGCCAGCAGTCTTGGTGCGGGCGCAATCGATCGTTTCGGTACCGTGATTTTTCCACTGACACGCAGTGGCTTTGTGGTGGCGGCCACATTGACCTTCGCCCACACCATGGGTGAATTTGGCGTTATCCTGATGCTCGGTGGCAGCATACCCGGTGAAACCAGGGTGTTGTCGGTGTTGATCTACGATCACGCCGAAGCCATGAACTACGAGGCTGCCCACAGCCTTTCATTGATGTTGCTGATCTTCGCCTTTGTCACCCTGTTGGTGGTTTACAGTTTTACCCGCCGTTTTCAGGTCGTCCGGTTATGATGCTTCGCATTCGTGCCCACCTGCGTTATGGCGGAGACTTTGAGCTAAAGGTGGATCACGAGTGGCCTCTTGAGGGCGTGACCGGGCTGTTTGGCCGCTCTGGTTGTGGTAAGACGACTTTATTGCGTCTCATCGCCGGACTTGAGCGAATCAGGGGGGCTGCAGTGAGCTTTGGCGACCAGCAATGGCAGCAGGGAAGCAAGTTCGTGCCACTGCACAGGCGGCGTATCGGTCTGGTTTTTCAGGAACACAGCCTGTTGCCGCACTTGTCGGTGGAGGACAACCTGCTCTATGGCTACAGGCGAACCCCAGCGTTGTTACGCCGACTGCATCCACCTGAAGTTTCCGCCATGCTGGGTATTGAAGATCTGTTTGGCCGCCGCATCGATCAGCTATCCGGTGGCCAGCGCCAACGAGTGTCCCTGGGGCGGGCCTTACTGATCAGTCCACAACTGTTGCTGCTCGACGAGCCAATGGCGGCACTCGACACTCAGACCAGGCGTGAGATCATGCCGTTTCTTGGTCATATGGCAGCCGAGTCCGGTGTACCGATCATCATGGTCAGCCACTCCCCGGATGAGATCGAACGCCTGGCTGACCGGATTGTGTTCCTGCAGGATGGCCTCATTCAGCGCATCGAAACGCTACACGAGTCGCTGGCGCGTCCGGACTCGCCACTATTTGATGATGCCGGTGCCGTCTCGGTGCTGGAGGGGTTTCTGGGTGAGGCCGGAGAGGATGGTGTCAGACCCTTTGGTCCATCCGAAGCCCGGCTGTGGGTTCCCGAGGCGGAGCAAGCATCTGGCTCCAGGCCCACCCGGATACTTATTCGCGCCCGTGATGTCAGCCTGTCCCTGGTTGATCCCCACCACATCAGTATTCAAAACCACTTGCCCGTGACCATTGAGCGCATCGATCCTCCAACAGATAGCCGCTGTGTGGTGGCCTGTCGCACTGCGGATGGACAACTGGTGCTGGCAGAAGTGACGTCAAGAGCAGTCAGTCAGCTTGGCCTCGAGGCGGGGAAGTCGCTCTATATGCTGATCAAATCGGTGGCGTTACTGGAGTGATATTTTATGCCATAAAGGAAGGCGACAGGGTGACATTCATTTCCCGACTATATTAGGTACGTCAATATACCCCTAAATTTCTGACTGTTGAGCGCGGAGTGGACTATTTTCGAGGCAAGTTACGAGTTTTTCGCGCAAATAGGGATCGTATTTGTATTCACTGTCCTCGTGGAGGACCTTCATGATAAAGCCGTGCGGTTTACCTGGGCGATACGGCCTGGATGTGGCCATCG
>CATLZI010000273.1 GCA_950063125.1 uncultured Porticoccus sp.
CGTCGGCAGTCTCCAGTTCGACGCGAATTCCCGGGAGCCATAGCAACAGAATAATCACCGCCGCAATGAACATGCAGTAGAGAATACTTGCCTCATACATGGTGTGGCTTCCCGGTCCTGGTGTTGATTCCGTTCATACTATGAATCTTTCCGGTTGCTCAAACGGCTTTGGCTGAAATGAATTTGAACGCAGCTACGGGTTTCAGGAAGCCGATGCGATCAAATTGTTTTTCAAACCAGTTTCCCGGTCGCAGGTTTTTCAGGGGCGGAGGCAGAATCCCGTAGTTATAAATAGCAATGTCCTGAAAGCCTGCCGCAGTTAATGCCGCTGTGAGTTTGGCATCTGTCAGATTGAGAATGCCCTTTTCGGCTTTCCAGCGCATGGTGGGAGACAGGAATATCTGCAGGTAATAGAAGGGACAAAAGGGGTTAACATCAACAAAAAGTATTCGTCCGTCCGGTTTAAGCAGTTGTTTCATGCCGACAAATGCATTTTTGATATCAATAAGATGGTGGAGCATAAAAAAGCCGGTAATGGCATCAAACTGGCCGTGCAGTGATGCCGGTGGTATGAGAACGTCCCCGCAATGGGTGGCGACATCAATACCTTCCGGACAGGCGGATACCAGCTTTTCCAGCAGAAAGGGGGAAAGATCAAAACCCTCGATATCGACCCCCTCACGACGTAACGGGATCGTGAATTTCCCCATGCCGCAGCCGACGTCCAGCACCTTGTCGCCCTGATGGAGCAGGTTGCTGTCGAGTACTCGCCTGACATGGGCTGCAATGTACCTGGAGCTGCCCGGCAGCATACGCCAGTTCTGTTGCTGTGTTCGAGACTCATAGTAATCGCGCTGAACCAGGTTGTGCGTTTGCTGATAGCTGTCGTCATTATTCATAGTTGTTCACTCAAGTAGGCATTTAATATTTGAGAGGGCAGTTTTGAGGCGCATGGCCGATGTGTATGAGGACGTGCCATGTATCCGTTGTTCGCGCTCGAATTCCAATGTGCTGATAGTCAGTTTTGCCTTGCAGATAAGGCCTGGCAGGTAAAAACGTTTTGTCTGGAAGCCGAGTACGGCCCGGACCATGGCGCGATCCATCAGCACGAAGCAACCTGCTCCCTTGGGCAGATTGACCATCTGGCGGACGAGCCATTTAAAAGCTTTGGATGTATTCATTCGCCCAGTGCTCTGATAGGGATTGGAGCGCACGGCAAAAACGGCATTGACCTGCCGGTCAACCAGTTCCTGATACAGACTGGGAATAATTTCGGGGGGATCCTGCAGGTCTGCATCCATTACGGCCACATAATCGCTGTTGCTGTTTTTCAGTCCGGTGCGAATGGCCTCCTGTTGCCCCCGATTGCGATCATGTTGGATGATCCTGATGGTAGGGTGGTGGCTTTTCAGTTTTTGAATGATCTCATGGGCGTTATCCGGGCTGGCATCGTCGACAAATAGCAGCTCTAGCTTGATATTCAGGGGGGTGCAGGCCTGCTCCAGTCGTGTTACCAGTTCGGCAACACTGGCTTCATTGCGGTACACGGGAAGGACAACCGTGAGTGGGGTCGTTTGTGTAACGTGACCGGGGTTAGGCAGCATGGCTTTTCATCCAGTCTATGGTCTTGGACAGTCCTGCTTGAAGGTCCATGGACGCTTTCCATCCGAGCACATTGCGCGCCTTGTCGACATTGGCAAACCAGTCGTCGCGATCCCACTCCCTTTTTTCGAAGGCGCCAGGGTGTATTGAGGGGGTTTTCCCGAGAATCGAGGCAATGGTATTGACGATGTCTTCATTGCTGATTTTGCAACCGTTGGCGATATTGAAAATATCCCCGTAGCTGCCCGCCCGGGCTGCCAGGAGGCAGGCATTCACCACATCATCGATGTGGACGGGGTCGTGGGTGCAACCCGGATCGGTGAGCTTCACCGGTTTATCGTTGATGAGGTTGTGGATAGCGGTGGGGATCAGTCGATTGTCTGATTCCAAAGGCCCGTAGACGTGGAACAGCCGCAATATGGCAGTCGGAATTTTTCGTGATTTGGACAGGCTTTGTAACAAGTGACTCCCGGCGAGTTTGGCGCCCCCGTACAGGGTGCAGGGTTCCGGCAGGTCAGTTTCATTAAGGGGGCCGGGCAGATTGCCATATTCAGTGGAACTACCACAGTGCACAAACGCTTGTAAGCGTGGCCCCTGGGCGGATTCCAGCAAATTAACCAGTGCCAGGGTGTTGAGTTGAATCGTTGCTGTCAGATCGTCGTAGTTGCGGTTAACGGCCGTATTGAAGACATAGTGGGGGCGTATAGCCTCGAGGTGTTGCCGGACAGTGGTCAATTCACACAAGTCCATTTCAATCAGCGTGGGTTTGGTGTTCAAGCGATCGAACCGGTAAGTGTCAGAATTCTGGCGTACCTGCGCAAAAACCTGTGCACCCTGTTTCTCAAGCACATTGACCAGGTGGGCGCCGACAAAACCATTGGCACCGGTAACCAGTACAGTTTTGTTGGTAAAGGTATCCTTCATGCGAGCGTCTTGACCAATTCTGAAAGCTGTAGCTGGTCAGCCAGATGATCGCTGGCTATCTGCGAGGCATGCCTCTGCCTGGTTCTGTGCATTTCCGCATGAATAGCCGGGATGGCTTCCGGGGCGGGGACCTTCAGGCTGTCGGAGAAAAAAGAGCGCCGGAGGAATGTGAACTGACAGTCCAGTCGCGCGAGTTCGTGAAAAAAGTAATCCACGGGGAGGGGGTGTCCTGATCCCGGAAGAGTCAGTCCGCCGAACCCGAATGCTGCATGCCGGATCTGCTCACGAATCATGTCGACGGTGCCGTCGGCAAGCACATGGAACAGGGTTGGTTTTCCCTGTGTAATATGCAGGTCATTCAGCCCGACAAACACTCTATGGACGTTGTGATCATTGATGACAGGCGCGAGGTGCAGGGCTTCGGTAGTTTCGATCATCAAGCCGATAGCGAGTCGCCCGTCAACCTGCCTGAACACCTGCTCGATTTCCTGGCGAGTTCTGATCATTGGCACCAGTATCTCATCGGCGCCAGCATCAATCACATGGTCGATTTCTTTTGCGGAGTCCGAGTTAATGGCATTAATGCGACAAATAACGTCCATATCCATTGCCTTCAGACTGGCGATATCTTCCAGTGAGTGTTGGTTTATCTGTGTGTTGTAGCTGGCCTGCCGTTCATGCTTTCCTTTGACTTCAAGGTCAACAACCACACCGCGACATCCCGCTCTGGTGCAGTCCATATC
>CATLZI010000274.1 GCA_950063125.1 uncultured Porticoccus sp.
TCTGCTGGATGTCTCCATTAGCAGAAAAGGCGCTGTTATTGGAGCCGGTGCGGCGCTTAATGATGTGGTGCTTCACCCGGGTAAATCCGTCCGGATGATGGAGTTTGAGCTGTATATCGATGGACAGTTTGTCTACAGCCAGTGTTCCGATGGTCTGATTGTTTCTACCCCGACGGGATCTACAGCCTATGCGCTCTCTGGGGGGGGGCCGATCATGCATCCCAATCTGGATGCGATTGTTCTGGTGCCGATGAATCCCCATACCTTGTCCAGTCGACCCATTGTCGTGGGCGGTAAGAGTGATATCGAAATCAGGGTGGGATCCCGTAACGAGCTACACCCGCTGGTCACCTGTGATGGCCAGACCGACCTGCAGTCCGAACCCGGTGATATCATTCAGATCCACAAGAAAACTCGCCAGGTGCAGTTGATTCATCCGGTGGCACACAATTTTTATGAGACCTGTCGTACCAAACTTGGGTGGGGCAGCCGACTGGGTATCGATGAACGCACCAGTGATCGCATCAGTAGGCTGGTCAACTAATTGCCATGAGTGAACTGGATTCAACCTGGACTCACGTGGCAGACATCCCCGCTCAGCTTGACATGGGCGACCTCTATGCCCGGTTAAACAGTCTGGGTATATCCCATCAGCTCAAACTCCATGGTGAGTGGGTTCAACTGTGGATAGAATATCCTGAGCAGTTGCCGCAGGTTATCAGCCTGTTGGAGGAAGCGAAGTCAACATTTTCTCCCGCCATATCCGGCACTCCCGCTTTGAATTTTCAGCAACAGTTACAAAAAGTCCCGGTAGTCTTGACCCTGCTGTTGCTCAGTGTCACCGGTGCTGCCCTGGTCAGCCACGCGTTCCCACTGGTGCACTGGCTGACCTTCCAGGACTACCTTCTGATCGGCGAAAACATCCGCTTTGAGTATGCGGAGATCGCCCTGGGTCGGGGCGAATACTGGCGGCTGGGGACGCCGGTTTTCTTGCACTTTGGTATTTTTCATCTGGCATTTAACGGCCTCTGGCTGTGGGAGTTGGGGCGGCGAATCGAAACCCTTGCAGGCAGTCTGCACATGTTGATGATTGTTTTGTTGATGGCGATTGCCTCTAACCTGGGGCAATATCTGTGGAGCGGCCCCGCGCTGTTTGGCGGTATGTCCGGCGTGGTTTATGGTCTGCTCGGCTATATCTGGATAAGAAACCGGATATATCCCAGGCCAATACTCTCTCTTCCCGGGGGGTTGCTGGGCTTCATGCTGATCTGGCTATTGGCAGGGATGAGCGGTTTTATGGAGCTATTGATGGGGGTCAATATCGCCAATGCCGCCCATGCGATCGGTCTGATTAGTGGCATGGTGCTGGGTGGCTGGGCCGGAGCTATCGATACCGGCGGGCGCCGTCAGTAGCTGGTATAATTTTGCACAGACATAAATCCTTAAGGTAGTGGTTGGGTGACAGCGGCTACCGAGTTGTCACTGAGGTAAACCATGGATTTTCAGCAACTGATCGATTCCATCACCCCCGATATTTACGAAAGTCTCAAACTGGCTGTGGAACGGGGCAAATGGCCCGATGGCAGAAATCTTACCGCAGCCCAGCGGGAACACAGTATGCAGGCAATTATTGCCTATGATCTCCGCCACACACCTGAAGACCAGCGCGTTGGCTATATTCCGCCCAAGAAAAAAACTGAACCCTGTGACACCAATAAGCGGCCTGATCACAGCGATGACCCGCAGCCCCTCAAATGGCAGTCGTAATTAATGCCTGATTATTCGGGACACCTCAAGAAAATGCGGGTAGCCCTGGCGGGCGGCCCGGTGCAGTACGGTTTGCCGCTGGACGACGAGTACCTGCCGTTGAACGATCTGCTTGGTAAAACCCTACGTATTCAGTACAGCGGTACAATTCACTGTATTCATTGTGGCCGGCGCAGTAACAAGAGTTTCAGCCAGGGCTACTGCTATCCGTGTTTCACGAGGCTGGCGCAGTGTGATAGCTGCATCGTCAGCCCGGAAAAATGCCATTATTTTGAGGGTACCTGCCGGGAGCCAGAATGGGGTCAACAGCACTGTATGGTGGATCATATTGTCTACCTGGCCAATTCATCCGGGGTGAAAGTCGGTATTACCCGCGAGAGCCAGCTACCGACCCGCTGGATTGACCAGGGAGCCCTGCAGGCACTGCCCATCATGCGAGTGAAGACCCGCCAGCAATCCGGTCTGGTGGAGGACGTTTTGCGCCAGCATGTGGCTGACAAGACGAACTGGCGAACCATGCTGAAGGGCGAGATTGTTCTCGCCGACCTGCCGGCTATCCGGGATGCACTGTTCGACCGAACTGAAAAACAGCTGACCGTTCTGGAAGACCGTTTCGGTCTTCAGGCCCTTCAGCGGCTTGATGATGTAGCCCCCATGAATATTGATTACCCGGTGCTGGAATACCCAACAAAGGTGACCAGCTTCAATCTGGATAAGGTGCCTTCGTTAGAGGGAACCCTGCTGGGTATAAAAGGCCAGTATCTGATTTTTGATAGCGGGGTCATCAATATTCGCAAATACACAGCCTACCATGTAGAAGTGACCCATTGATTATGATGATGAGAGATGCCCAACCGGGCAATATTTACCTAAAAGATTACACGGCCCCACGCTATCTGATCGATAAAACGGCGTTGCGTGTGGAAATCCGCCAGAATGACACCATTGTTCTGGCCACCCTGGAAATGCGGCGCAACCCGGATAGCAGTGACCGGGAAACCAGCCTGGTGCTGGATGGTCAGGGCCTGTCGCTGCAATCTCTGAGTATTGACGGAAAGCCGTTGACGCCCGAGCAGTTCAGCGCGACGGCAGACGAGTTGTTGATTCACGAGGTACCCGATCAATTCACCATGACCTCGGAAGTGATTATTCGTCCGAAGGAAAATTCGTCACTGGAGGGGTTGTTCAAATCCCGCACCATCTATTGCACCCAGTGCGAAGCAGAGGGTTTCCGCGGTATCACCTACTATCTGGATCGCCCCGATGTGATGTCGGAATTTACCACGACCGTGGTGGCCGACCAGGCCGAATGTCCGGTCTTGCTGTCTAACGGCAATCTAATGGAAACCGGCGAGCTACCCGATGGCCGCCACTGGGCAACCTGGCACGATCCCTTTCTCAAGCCCGCCTACCTGTTTGCGCTGGTGGCCGGTGAATTGTCTGTGGTAGAAGACAATTTCACCACCTGCAGTGGCCGTAACGTGGTGC
>CATLZI010000275.1 GCA_950063125.1 uncultured Porticoccus sp.
TGCCAGACCAATGGTCAATGCGTGCTCGGCTGAACGGTCCACCCAGCGGCTGTCAAAATGTGCACTGACGGCGACAAACAGAAAAAGACTGCCGGCAAGCACCCAGCAAACGACCCCCAGCGCTCTGTGTCGCTGCGCCAACCAGCCACCGACCAACGCAAAAATAGCCAGTCCGGCAAAGGCGGCAAGGGCATAGCTGCCACCGCGTGAAAATGACAGCCAGGCTGCCAGTATCCCTACCATCAACGTGACGCTGATCAACAGAGAAGGGAAGCCACTCTGTCTGATTCCCGCGCGCCAGCGGCACACCATGGAGAGCACCGCATAGGCAACACAGCCAACAAAGAAACTCACATAGGTTGCGCGGGTAAATCCCACCGTGGCGCAATAGGCCAGTGCGCAAAATGCCACCAGCGCATAGATTTTCACCACCCGTCCGGAGCCATGAAAAATCCCGTACAGGGTCACCGGCAAAAGCAATAGCACAATGCCGTCAATCACCTCACCACCGGTGTGCATATCAGAAAAAATGCCGGTGGTGCGATAGGCCGATGCCAGATCAAGCAGCGAATTAACCACGTGATACCAGGCACTCCAGGACAACAGCACACCGAGCGTGCCCCGCTCCCAGAGCACGATCACCCCCAACACCAACGCTGCCGTACAGAACCCTGTCACCAGCCAGTTAACAGTCCGGTGGCGGGCACGACTGAAGACATTGAGCCAGAGGGGTGTCAACAGTAGCGCCCAGAGCATGCCCCTGATCAGTTTGTAGCCATATTCCGGCAAATAATACGGGTTACCGGTAGTGCTCACGGGCGGGAACAGGAAGACACCCCAGGCGGAAAAACCGGCCAGCACAACCGCACAATAGGCTGCGATCAGCAGCAAAGCACCCTTGCGATGGGCCAGGCGCAGATCAAAACGTCCGGACAATAGTGCGAACGCTATTGTCGTCAGCATCAACAGATCCAATTCATTAAACAGAAACCTGCCCGTATAAGTGGCAAGGTCCAGGCTGACCGTCGCAACCGGCAGCACCAGCAACCAGAGGCGTGGGACAAAAAACAGCAGCACCAGGTAAACCAGAGCGACGGCAATCGATATGTTCCCCACCAGGGGGAAAGACAGAAACGGATGCAGTGCCAGTAGCAATAATGCCAAGCCTGCCAGTTTGCCAAAGATATTGAGGGCGGGATTTGGCCCCGTATTTTTTATTGTCCGGTCAGAGGGCATCTCAGCGTTCCATTTAAATACTGTCGATCATTGGGCAGCCGCAGCAGCCTCAAGCAATGCATTGACATACGCCGAGGGGATGGCATAACTGATGGCAGAGGGATTGTGCAGCATGGCTTCTTTGGATTCTTTGACAAACACACTATTGATCACGGCAACGACCCTGCCGGTCTCGACATCGTAAACCGGGCTGCCGCTGCTGCCGGGGTAGGCTGTCGCATCAAGCTGATAAACCTCAAAAGGCTGGCGGGCACGTTTGATTTGTGCAGCCGTCAGCGTGGCAGAGGACATGGCAGGCATCACGATAGGCGTCACTGCAGACACAATCCCCCGATGCGTGACCGGCTGCAACCCCAACACCAGCCCAATCGGGAACCCGGTAAAGGCAATATCTTCACCCTCCCGGAGGGTGCGTGAACTCTCCACCACCAATGGTGGAAGAGCGGGGCCGGCAATCTCCAGCAGCGCGAGGTCGTGGGCTTCATCTGTTCGGACCAGGGTCGCCGGGTAGACACGGGAAGCTTTCCCCTCACCGCTAAACACCGCCAGCAACTCTTTTTTTTCATTATCGAGCGGTTTCTGGATGACATGGAAATTGGTCACCACCTGTCGGCCGTTACCCACCACAAAGCCGGTACCCCGAAAAGTCGGCAGTTGCCCCCGACCATCCGGCCCCTTGTTCGGGAAGACCGTGCCGATGCCGACCACCCCGCCCCTGATCTTGTCGATGGTATCCGGCAGCCCGGCCACAACCTGACCGACCGGCATCAGCGATAAACCGCACAGCAAAAGCAGGTAACGTACCAATAACCTCATGAGCTGGAATCCCCGACCGTCCGCGTTGAACTTTGGCCACAGGTTACGTGCATTTGATAAAAATCGCTATAATCCGGCATCGTCCGATAAACCGGGACAACTCAACGAACGGATCGCGCCCACCATGTCAGACCTCCTTCACCAACTCATCAGTCATCAGTCCCTACGAACACCTGATGCGATGGCGCTGTATTTCAAGGATCGTCAATTCAGTTACCGTGAGCTGCAACAGCAAATCGATGCCGTTTCGTGCGGCCTGCTATGTGCAGGCCTGAATCGCGGCGAGCGGGTCGCAACCTATCTGCCAAAAGTTCCGGAAAATGTCTTCGGTCTGTTTGGTGCTGCCCACGCCGGAGGGGTGTTTGTCCCGGTCAACCCCCTGCTCAAGGCAAACCAGGTGGCCTATATCCTGCGCGACTGCAATGTCCGGATACTGATTACCTCCGCACAACGACTGGAGCAATTGGCCGCAGTACTGGAGGAGTGCCCCGATCTGCGGACTGTAGTCATTATCGATGACAAACCCCGCCCCCCTACAGCAGCGGCTACACATTACGACCGGCTCGGCTGGGACAGCTTCCTCAGCAGTCAGCGCAGTCAGTCGCCTCACCCCCATATCGACAGCGATATGGTATCCATCCTCTATACCTCGGGCAGCACCGGCAACCCGAAAGGCGTTGTCCTCTCCCACAAAAATATGGTCACCGGCGCCAGAAGCGTTGCAACCTATTTGAACAATCATGCGGATGACCGGTTACTGGCGGCCCTGCCCTTCAGCTTCGACTATGGGCTCAGCCAACTCACCACCGCCTTCTCGGTGGGCGCCTCGGTGGCCCTGATGGACTACCTGTTGCCCCGGGATATTATTCGCAGTATTCAGCGCTACGAAATCACCGGACTGGCCGCTGTCCCGCCACTGTGGAACCAGCTGGCACAGTTGGAATGGCCCGAGGAAACCGCTCGTTCACTGCGCTATATAACCAATAGCGGCGGTGCCATGCCGGGGGCCACCACCAACAGGTTAAGAGCCTTCCTGCCCGATACAAAGGTTTTTTTGATGTATGGGCTCACCGAAGCATTCCGGTCCACTTTCCTGCCACCGGAGCAAATCGATCAACGCCCTGACTCGATTGGCAAAGCGATTCCCAACGCCGAGGTCCTGGTGGTGCGCCCGGACGGCACGCCCTGCAACGCAGGGGAAC
>CATLZI010000276.1 GCA_950063125.1 uncultured Porticoccus sp.
TTCGGGTGGACTCCATGTAGGCCTGCACCCCGGGGTAGCGGGCAAAATACAAATCGATATATTCCTGGGCCTGATTCCGCCCAATGTGCAACTGGCGGCCCAGACCAAAGGCTGACATGCCGTAGATCAATCCAAAATTGATCGCCTTGGCACTGCGCCGCTGTTCTCCCGTCACCGAAGCCAGTTCGACGCCAAACACCTCTGCGGCCGTGGCACTGTGCACATCAAGATTCTGATCGAATGCTGCTTTTAATCCGCGGTCTCCCGAGAGATGGGCCATGATTCGCAGCTCGATTTGCGAATAATCGGCCGCCACTATCTTGCAACCTTCTGTGGCTACAAATGCCTGGCGAATGCGACGCCCCTCTGCGGAGCGAACGGGAATATTCTGTAAATTCGGGTCAGAGGAAGACAACCGACCGGTTGCCGTTACCGCCTGATGATAGGAAGTATGAATTCGCCCTGTAGCAGCATTAACTAGCGAAGGCAGCTTATCGGTATAGGTGGACTTGAGCTTGCTGAGGCTACGATGCTCAAGCAGTAATTTCGGCAGCGGGTAATCCAGCGCCAACTCCTGCAGCACCTCTTCTTTGGTGGAAGCGGCGCCTTTGGCCGTTTTCTTTTGTACCGGAATTTTCAATTTTTCAAAGAGAATGTAGCCGAGCTGTTTTGGTGAGGCCAGATTGAATTCTTCCCCCGCCAACTCAAAAGCCTGCTGCTCCAACTCCGCTATGCGTTCACCCAACTGGTCGCTTTGTTTCCGAAGTAAGTCAGCGCTTACTTTTGTTCCATTTCTTTCTATTCTTGACAGAACAGGCACCAATGGCATTTCAATGGCCTGGTAAACATGCGCCAGCCCGGTGATATCCTGCAATTTTGGCCAGAGTGTTTCATGAAGCCTCAGGGTGATATCCGCATCTTCTGCCGCGTAGGGAGCGGCCTGCTCAATGGCAATCTGATTGAAGGTGAGCTGATTGGCACCTTTGCCAGCTATATCCTGAAAGTGGGTGGTTTTTTCCCCGAGGTACTTCAATGCCAGGCTATCCATATCGTGCCGTGTTGCAGTGGAATCCAGCACATAGGATTCAAGCATGGTGTCGAAGCGGATGCCCTGCATGGCAATACCGTGATTGGCCAGTACACTCATGTCATATTTGAGGTTTTGGCCTACCTTGGCGAGTTTTGGTGACTCGAGCAACGGCTTCAATTGTTCCAGCACCGCATCCCGATCGAGTTGCCGGGGTGCCCCCAGATAGTCGTGGGCAAGGGGGACGTAGGCGGCCTGATTCGCAGCAATTGCAAAGGAGACGCCGACAATGCTGGCCTGCATGTAGTCGAGGCTGGTGGTTTCCGTGTCAAAGGCGACCAATTCAGCCCGCTCCAATTTCTGTAGCCACTGATCGAGTTGCTGCTGAGTGAGAATCACCTGGTAGTCTTTGTCAGCGGCTGGCGACAACAAACTGTTGTCACTTTCCCCGGCAGCGAGCAATTCCTCAACCCAGCCCTTGAACTCCAGTTGGCGGAACCAGTCGAGCAGGGCGGCGTTATCGGGCAAGCCATTGCCCAGCTCCGACAAGGTTACTGTCAATGGCACGTCGGTTTTAATGGTCGCCAGCTGGTAGGAAAGAAATGCCTGGTCCCGGTTCTCGGCAAGCTTTGCCGGTGTTTTTTTGGCGCCGCGGAAATCGAGCTCGGCAACCGCCTCCAGATTGCCGTATATGGCATCCATACCACCCAGATTTTGCAGTATGGCCAGGGCCGTTTTTTCACCGACGCCAGGGACACCGGGGATGTTGTCTGATTTGTCGCCAACCAGCGCCAGATAATCAATCATCAATTCTGGCGGAATACCGAATTTGTCGATCACCCCCTGCGGATCCATGACCGTTTCAGTCATGGTGTTGACCAGCGTAATCTGCTCTGAAACCAGTTGAGCCATATCCTTGTCACCAGTGGAGATCACCACAGGGGTCTGGTTTTGCGAGGCTTTCAGCGCAAGCGTGCCAATGACATCGTCTGCTTCCACCCCCTCTTCAACCAGCAGGGGCAACCCCATGGCACGGATAATCTGATGGATCGGTTCAATCTGCTGTCTCAGCTCATCGGGCATGGGGGGACGGTGGGACTTGTACGCTTCAAAGAGTTCATCGCGAAAGGTTTTCCCCTTCGCATCAAAAACCACCACCAGCGGGCTTCCCGGGTAGTCCTTCAACAGGCGGCGTATCATTGAGATAACCCCCTTGATGGCACCAGTTGGCTGTCCACCCGAAGTAATCAGGGGGGGTAACGCGTGAAAAGCCCGGTAAAGGTAGGAGGATCCATCCACCAGTACGAGCGGTGTTTTATCATTCATTGGCAGGCAACTTGAGCAGAGACTTGGATGGGTGAAGCATACCCCAAATTGTTTCTTTCCAGCCAACAAGCGGCTAATCTAACCAGGAAATTCGTGAGGTATCATTAACGCCATGTCTTCGTTCCTGCTGCCAGATATCCGGACACTCAATCATTTTCTTGTCCAATACTCACCGGAAAGATTGGTCGCTGGCATTGATGCCATTTATTCAGCCCGGAATCACCTGACCTGCAGATTCAGCGTTGGCGCCGGCGACCGTTTTTTTCTCGTGGTGGCGGGGGAGGCTGCCAGGGATCGGCTCGCGTTCTCAGCTCGATTGGTGAATTACCTCAGGGGGCAACAAATCCCCGTCACGCCCTGTCTTGCCGATCACTCGGGTCATCATGTGACCAACTATGGCGAATCGCCGGCACTGCTGTTTCAGTTACCGGAAGGGCAGGCGCCAGAGCAGCCAAACCCTTCAATATGCCAGGAAATTGGTACGTTCCTTGGCAGAATGCACGCCAGTACTCGTGGCTTCAGTGAACAGTACAGCAACCCCCGCAGCCTGATATGGCTGGATCTTGCCGCGCAGGAGGTGATAGACCAATTGTCGGCAGGTGATGCTGCGTTACTGAAAGAACAGTTGATTCGATTCAGACGGACGGCCGAGGCTGGCCCTGTGCTCCCCTCCGGCCCCCTGATAGGCAGCCTGTTTGCCGACCAGTTGATTTTCAGAGGGGCGCAACTTCAAGCTGTGACGGGGTTCTTCTTTGCCTGCACTGACTGGCTCCTGCTGGATGTAGCCCAGGCAGTTAATGAATGGTGTTGTAATCAACAGGGTGAGCTGGACCGGCAACTGACCAGCGCATTGCTGGACGCCTATGCTGCTGAGAGACCTTTCACCGCAGTGGA
>CATLZI010000277.1 GCA_950063125.1 uncultured Porticoccus sp.
ACTGTCACCCATTGAAAACCTGATTTGGTGGCGCCGGATTCACCGGGACCACAGTCCCCTGAAAAATGAAGAAATCCTTGGCTCACTGGGTCTGTCCGGCTATGAGGACATCCCCTGTTATGCGCTATCTGCTGGCCAACAGCGGCGAGCCGTACTGGCCCGTTTGTTAGTGACAGAAGCGCCCCTATGGATACTTGACGAGCCGTTTACCGCGATTGACAAACAGGGAGTCGCCGACCTCGAGGCACTCCTGATCGCACATACCGGGCGCGGTGGTATGGTCGTGCTCTCCACACATCAGGATCTGGGTATTGCCAACGTGCGCCGTTTTCCCCTGGTGTCCTCGGCGGAGGGCGTTTGAGTATGGGCTATGGTTTTGCCGCGATATTGCGCCGCGATTTGTTGTTGGCATTTCGTAACCGGGGTGAGATAGCGAACCCGATCATCTTTTTCTTCATTGTCGTGACCCTTATTCCTCTCGGGTTGACACCCGAGGCCAGCCGTCTGGCTGTAATCGCACCCGGTATTTTGTGGGTCATGGCGCTGCTGGCATCGCTGCTTTCAGTGGAGGGGCTGTTCCACAGTGATTACCGGGATGGCACACTGGAACAGCTGGTCATTTCTCCGCAGCCGCTCTATTTAATGGTATTGGCAAAAATTTTGGCTCATTGGCTGATAACCGGTCTGCCATTAACCCTGCTGGCGCCGGTTTTAGGTATGATGTTGTCCCTTCCCTCGGCGGGATACCTGCCATTGGTTCTGGGCCTGCTGATGGGCACCGCAGTATTGAGCTTGCTGGGTGCGATAGGTGCCGGACTGACGGTTGCCCTGCGCAAGGGTGGGTTGTTGCTCTCACTGATTGTGATGCCACTGTATATGCCAGTGCTGATCTTTGGTGCCAGCGCGGTTCAGCGATCTGTAGATGGGTTTTCGGTACAGGGGCCATTAGCTGTCATGGGTGCGTTGCTGGCTTTTTCGCTACTGATTTCCCCGTTTGCCACGGCCGGTGCTCTGCGGGTCAGTATGCACGGTTGACTATTTGGTCGGTGGCTCGATCGGAAATAAGGTTAAAGATACTATGTGGCAATGGTTTCATCGCTTGGGCTCGCCCCGCTGGTTTTATCAGACCAGTGGCAAGTGGCTTCCCTGGCTGGGGGGTATCACCTTTCTATTACTGATCATCGGATTGGTATGGGGGCTCGGTTTTGCACCTCGGGATGCGAAACAGGGAAACAGCTTCCGGATTATCTATATTCATGTGCCGGCCTCTTTTCTGGCACTGGCCGGTTACTACGTGATGGCGATTGCCGGTGCCGTGGGTCTGATCTGGAAAATGAAGCTGGCGGATATGGTTATGAAGTCAGCGGCCCCACTGGGTGCGGCGCTGACCTTTGTCGCGCTGGTTACCGGAGCCATTTGGGGAAAACCCACCTGGGGAACCTACTGGGTTTGGGATGCTCGAATTACCTCGATGCTGGTGTTGTTGTTTTTATACATGGGGGTGATGGCCCTGCAGCACTCCTACACTAGTGTGGATGCCGCGAACAGGGCCAGTGCGGTATTGTCACTGGTGGGTATGGTGAATATCCCGATCATTTATAAGTCCGTTGACTGGTGGTACACACTGCACCAGCCTGCGACCATCAAATTTACGGAAGCCCCCACCATGCACCCTGATATGTTTCATCCGCTACTGGTGATGATAGTGGGTTTTTATTGTTTTTATGCGCTGGTGCTGATTCTCAATACCCGCTCGGAAATCCTGCATCGCGAGCGTCGGTCCAGTTGGGTAAAGAATGTTGTGTTGCAAAATCAGAGGTGATGGGCGTTGATATTCCGTTTTGACAGTTTTCAGCATTTTTTGCAGATGGACGGGCATGGTGCCTACGTATGGTCTGCCTACCTGATAGCCATCCTTGTCATGGTCTGGCTGGTGATCAGTCCGCTATTTCGGCAATCGGGCGTGCGACAGGCTGTTGCCCGGGAGCTGCGTCGTGAAACTGCCAGGCAGAGCAGTTCAGGCCAGATAGGTAAAGAATAAGGATCCCCCGGCGTGCTTGCAAAAACCAGAGTAAAACTATGATGAATCCGATTCGTCGACAGCGACTGTTTTTAGTCATTTTTATTGTAGTGGCGGCTTCCCTGGCTGTGGGTTTGATGACCTATGCCCTGCGGGATAACATCAATTTGTTCTATCCACCTTCGGATATTGCTGCCGGTGAGGCACCGCCGGGTGTCCGCATTCGTGCCGGGGGGATGGTGGTGGACGGTAGCGTTGAGCGGGCAAGTGATTCGCTGTTTGTCCGTTTTCTGGTGACAGACGGTGAAGCCGAGGTGGAAGTTCACTATACCGGTATTCTGCCCGACCTGTTTGCTACGGGTGAAGCCGCTGTGGTTACGGGTGAATTGAACGAACAGGGCGTGTTCATGGCGTCTGAAGTACTGGCAAAACACGATGAAAATTACACCCCTCCGGAAGTGGCAGATGCCATGAATGCAGCTCACGAACGGGCTCAGCAATCGGTGGATGAATCCTGACAGGAAAAACCGGGTATTAACCTATGCTTGCAGAATATGGTCACTTTGCACTTATCCTGGCGCTGATTTTAGCTTTGCTGCAGTCTGGGATACCCTTGGCTGGTGCAACTTTGGGCAACCGCTTGTGGATGGCTTCAGCGAGACCGCTGGTGGTTGGTCAGACCGTGATGGTGGCGTTCAGTTTTGGCTGTCTGGTGGCGCTATTTCTCAACGACGATTTTTCCGTGCTCTACGTCGCTTCCAATTCCAACACATTGCTTCCGGATTACTTCAAGGTCAGTGCCGTATGGGGTGCCCATGAAGGTTCCCTGTTGCTGTGGGCATTAATTCTGGCGGTGTGGAGTTTTGCGGTGGCACTGTTCAGTCAGACCCTGCCGAAGGAGCTGGTGGCAAGGGTGCTGGCGGTGATGGGGCTGATCAGTGTCGGCTTCTACCTGTTTATGCTGTTCACCTCCAATCCCTTTGAGCGCAGCCTGCCGTTTTATCCTGCGGAAGGTGCCGACCTGAATCCGCTGTTGCAGGATATCGGGCTGATTGTTCACCCGCCGATGCTGTATATGGGTTACGTGGGCTTTTCCGTGGCTTTTTCGTTTGCGGTGGCGGCTCTGCTCGCCGGTCGTTTGGACGCAGCCTGGGCCCGCTGGACCAGGCCCTGGACCAACATGGCTTGGGTGTTTCTGACCCTCGGTATTGCGTTGGGCAG
>CATLZI010000278.1 GCA_950063125.1 uncultured Porticoccus sp.
TGTCGGCAAAGGCCCGCAGGCAATCCTTGACGGTATCCACGGTATCAAAGAGCGGCTCCTTGTCTTCCTGATTATCCTTATTGTAGGCCAATGGTTGTGACTTCATAAGGGTCAACAATGCAACTAAATGGCCATTAACCCGGCCCGTTTTACCTCGAACCAGTTCGGGTACATCGGGATTTTTCTTCTGCGGCATGATGGACGAACCCGTACAAAAGCGATCCGGCAGCTCAATAAAATCAAACTGTGCGGAGGTCCATAGGATCAGTTCTTCGGAAGCGCGGGACAGGTGTGTGAGCAGGATGCTGGCAAATGCACAAAATTCAATGGCAAAGTCCCTGTCGCTGACGGAATCCAGGGAATTTCGGGTGGGGCCATCAAACCCCAGTAAATCTGCGGTCATATATCGATCAATGGGGTAGGTGGTCCCTGCCAGGGCTGCAGCACCCAGAGGTGATTGGTTGAGGCGTTTTCTGCAGTCGAGCAATCTGCCGTAATCGCGTTCCAGCATTTCAAACCAAGCCATCAGGTGGTGACCAAAAGTGACTGGCTGAGCTGTCTGGAGGTGAGTGAATCCGGGCATGATAGTTTCTGCCTGGGCTTTTGCCAGGCCCAGAATACCCTGTTGCAGACGGGTCAGCTCCGCACCGATGGCGTCAATTTCATACCTCAGCCAGAGTCTGATATCCGTGGCCACCTGATCATTTCTTGAGCGCCCAGTATGAAGTTTTTTGCCGGTGATGCCGATCTGTGAGGTGAGCGCTGCCTCCACATTCATGTGGACATCTTCCAGTGCCAGGCTCCACTCGAATGTACCGTTTTCAATAGCCGTCAGAATAGTCGTCAGGCCATTTTTGATCGACTCAAGTTCACTTTTATCAAGTACTCCGACTTTGGTCAGCATGGTGGCGTGGGCGATAGAGCCCTGAATATCCTGTGGGGCGAGGCGTTGGTCAAAGTCGACAGAGGCCGTAAATCTGGCCACGAATGCATCCGTGGCCTCATTGAAGCGGCCGCCCCAGGATAGATTGGTATCTTTTGAATTGCTCATCGGTAAACTGAACCTTTATAACTTGTCGGACCACAGATAAAGTACTGCGGGTGCAGGAAAAACCTGATTATAGCAAAGCCGCGTCAAACGCGAGTGAAACAGGATGGGTTGACGTTGATGGGAATCGTGAATCGGTGGAAGGCGAATAAATCCGGGGCTGCACAACTGTTTCTTCGAGAAGGGGATACCTTCCTGCCTAACTTTTGCCGCGGTCAGGGGTTGCTGACCGTGATTGTTATCTCCGAACTGCTGGCACTGATGATTAGTGTCGCCGACAGTGGTTTGCAAAACTTTGACTGGGTCAAGCTGGCGAAAGTGTCCCTGCTGTCCCTTTGGATCGCGTTGCTCAGTGCGGTCGTGCTCTGCTTCGCCAATCGGTTGCTGTCCGGTGTGCGGCTGGTGACTGCAGCAACCCTGTCTTTTCTGCTTATTCTGATGGTCACCCTGTTTTGTGGTGCTGTGTCCGAAGGTATTATGTGGTGGTACTCAGCACCTTTAGCCGAGCGCAGTTACAACACTTGGAATATTGCCGAGTATTTGCTTCTGGTGGCGATACCCGCCGGGATTCTGCTTCGTTATCTTTATCTTCAGCAACAGTTGCGGTTGCGCCAACGGGCTGAACTGGAAGCACGGATTCAGGCATTGCAATCGAGAATCCGGCCCCACTTTCTGTTTAACAGTATGAATATGATTGCCAGCCTGATTGGCTCTGACCCCGTAAAAGCTGAGCGCGTCGTGGAAGATCTGTCGGACCTCTACCGCTATGCCCTGACGGATGCGCAAACGCTGGTTCCGTTGCGCGAGGAGTTATCTCTTTGCCGCCGTTACATGGCTCTGGAGAAGCTGCGATTGGGTGATCGACTCTCGGCGCGGTGGGAAATTGGTGATTATGGGGAAGGCGTACAGATTCCCTGTCTGACACTTCAGCCAATTCTGGAGAATGCAATTTACCATGGTATTCAGTTGTTACAGGAGGGTGGTGAAATCACCATTTCTGTCCAGCGAATCCGGGACTGTATTGAAATTGTAGTCTCCAATCCATTGCATCGTGCGCTCCAGCAGCACCGGGGTAATAAAATTGCATTGCAGAATGTCCGGCAACGCCTGCAGGCGCATTTTGGTTCAGGGGCCAGCGTCACTGCGGAATCCGGTGAAAGTTGCTATATTACTCGCATTAGCTACCCAATCGGATAGTAGGCTTGTCGATGAGAATACTGATCGTTGATGATGAACCACTCGCCCGTGATCGCCTGAAAAGAATGTTGTCGGCGATTGATGGTTGCATGCATGTCGGCGAAGCTGGCAGCGGTGAACAGGCCCTTGAAGTGGCTGAGAAATTCAGCCCGGATCTGGTGTTTATGGATGTGCGGATGCCGGGGATGGATGGTCTTGCGGCAGCCCAGTATCTGTCGGATTTTGAGCCGCCGCCGGCGGTTATCTTCTGTACCGCTTATGACGATTATGCCGTCGAGGCTTTTTCCTCTCAGGCTATCGGTTACCTGCTTAAGCCGGTCAAACAGGTGGATTTGGAAAATGCCATTCTGCGCACCAAACGAATCAATAAAGCACAATTAATCGAGTTGCAGGATTCGCCAGTCTATCAGACAGATGGCAGGAGCCATATTGCGGCCAAAAATCGTCGGGGTATCGATCTGGTTGCCATTGCTGATGTGCGGCTGTTTCAGGCAGATCATAAATATGTCACGGCCTATCACACCCAGGGCGAAGCACTCCTCGACGAAACACTGAAAGAGCTTGAGGATGAGTTCGAGAACCGGTTTTTCCGTATTCATCGCAATGCGCTGATTTCAATCCCGCATATTGAAGGCCTGGAACGCAATCTTGAAGGGCAGTTTTTTGTCCGGCTTCAGGGGATGGACATTCGCCCACAGGTTAGTAGGCGTCATGTGGCGCCGTTGCGTAAACTGCTCGAGCAGATGTAACCCGTTAACTCCATGTAGCAGGGGCTACGTTGTCTGCCGACAAAGATCCCAACCCAATCTGTTATGATGCGCCGTTTGCAGGCAATGGTCGTTACTATCATGTCAAAACACCTTCGTATCGCAACCCGTAAAAGCCCCTTGGCGCTCTGGCAGGCAGAGTATGTCAAAGAGCGGCTGCTGCAACTCCATCCGGATCTCGAAGTGAGCCTTGTTACCTTT
>CATLZI010000279.1 GCA_950063125.1 uncultured Porticoccus sp.
AGAAGGCACGCTGGCGATTCAGTACTTTGATGGTGAACTGGAAGAAATGGACATTGAAACCTTCTGGCAGCTGAGACTGCGCACCGTGGATCAGCCGGAAGACTGGAGTGGCCCCTATGAGGTGGACCAGGAAGACCGTGACGATCATGACTACAGTCAGCTGGCTGCCGTCGAGTCCGACCAGTACTTGCCCTTCGACGATTTTGAGAGCAAAGGCGTTCGCATCTACGACGATTACTAGGGCGGCTGACAGCAAGCGTCCTTCACCTTCACTCCACCTCGACCCACCTCGCCGACCGGAGCCGCAAGGCTCCCTCTTCTCAACCTGCTTGTTTTAACGGGTTTTTCTGTTTCAATTTTCAACTATGCTGTATATAATCACAGCACCTGTATAAAATAACAGTACGCAACCTGACGAGCAACACCATGGAAAAGCTGACCAAGCGCCAATCTGAAATTCTCGCCCTGATCAAAACCTATATCGAAGAAAGCGGCATGCCCCCTACCCGCATGGAAATTGCCGGCACATTCGGTTTTCGTTCCCCCAATGCCGCTGAAGAGCATCTGCGCACGCTGGCCCGTAAGGGGTACATAGAAATGCTTCCCGGTGCATCCCGCGGTATTCGTTTGATCGGCCAGGATGACGACCCAGAACCCGGCTTACCGATCATCGGTCAGGTGGCCGCAGGGCAACCGGTTCTAGCCCAGGAAAATGTGCTGGGGCACTGCGACGTGAACCCGGATTTTTTCAAACCGCGGGCAGATTATTTCCTTCGGGTTAAAGGGCTGAGCATGATGGATGCCGGTATTCTGGAAGGTGATTTGCTGGCGGTTCACAAAACGGCGGATGCGCAGCGCGGCCAGGTGGTGGTTGCCCGTATCGGGGATGAAGTCACTGTCAAGCGATTCGATCGAAAGCGCAATAAAATCATTCTGTTACCTGAGAATCAGGATTTCGAACCCATTGAGGTGGACAGTCGTAGTGATGATTTTGCGATTGAGGGCTTAGCAGTGGGTGTGATTAGAGACGGGATCTGATCCGGGTTTAATGTAAAACACCGGATACGTCTTCGAATTCATCGGCGGCTGAAGAGGAATCCGTATGTTCTTCATGAGCTTCCAACACATGTCCATATACTTCACCCACCGCCTGCACACCCGCACTCACCATTGCCTTGCCGATATCCAGGGAATATTCAGACAGCAACACGCGAACCTCATCGGAAAACTTGATTTCCACCAAGGGTGAACCCACGCCGTCGGCACGACGTAAAACAATTTCACCTGAATCAAGTTCAACAATTTCTAAAAGAGAGGACATTCATTAAACCTTTAGCGTGGAAGTGTTTGAAGCAAATGAAAAAAACACTGCTTTTAGCAAATTACTCGGTAAAAAACAGCGAAAAATGCTATCCAATGGCGAGTGATACTAACATGTGTGACATTACCGCCACAAATAAATCACCCCGGCACTTGATATATAATTACTACCATTCAGACAGCAATTGCCTGATTTCTTCTATCAGGCTGGAAAGATTCTCATACCAATCATGCAGTTGCGTGAACTCATCCGTTTCACTCACTACACGAACTTCTATGGCATTTAAATTCATCGTTTCCTTGGCCTGAGTGGTGGCATCGGGATCCACGGCATTGATGCGCTCCCACATCTTCATCATGGCCTGCAACCAGCTTCCAGATGTGGACTCAAGTTCATATACCCGCTCCAGCTCTGTAACGACTTTGCCATTGGCACGGGCCTGCAGCAGCAGTTCCTGCAGCGATTGTGTCGCTACGTAGGATTCATCATAGGTATTGGCCACTTCCCAGATAAACGCGCGGTAGGCACCCACCAGATGGAACAAGCAGGACTGTCGATGCGCCATCAACAACGCTTTGCGATTCAATATGGACTCATCATTTTCTGTATTTTCAATGGCTTCCAGATAAAAGCGCGCAAAATACCGTTTTTGATTTGATTGACTAAGCTTATGTTTGGCCATGGAAACTGCTGACTCCTGTTAACTGGGCATATTTTACTAAGGAGCGAGGTAAACCACTAGCGGGATAAACCCCATTCTTTAACTATACTTGCTATAAAACGGGCACATCTTCTTAGTGTGCTGATTTAATAGCAGTTTTGAAGTTTTGTGGATAACAAGATAATGAAAATACTGTGGCTGGCCACCTTCATCATGAACCGGTTGACCTACAACTATAAGTTCATGTTAATCAGCATTCTCTTTATTTGCCCCATATTGTTACTCAGTACCCAGCTGTGGAATCAGATGGAAAGGGATCTGCAGATCACCGCCACTGAAGTCAAAGGGGTCAATGCGATCAATGAGTTGAACACACTCTCCGCAAAAGCAGCGGAACTGCGCGATGTCATGATGGCTTACAATTATGACCGCTCGGAACAAACCGCAAGCAAGATCTATCGATTGCGCAATGAGACCACTCAACTGTTGGATGTTTTCACCCAGCGTTATCAGGGCTCAAACCTGATCAAGCCCACCTTCCTGGAACGTCTGGCACAGGCAAAAAAACAAGCATTCAATGAGGATCTCGGTGCCCAGATTATGCTACGGGAGTACATGACCTCCTACGGCAGCCTGGTGAATGAAATTGACGCCATCGTATTTGAAATTGCAAAAGCCAGCGGCCTGGCCAACGACACCGATCCGAAGCTGGCAACCGAAATGGGAATCTATTTTGAAACGGTTCGCCCCCTGCTGACCCAGCTGGGCAAACTGCGTGGTTATGGCAACAACACGCTCAACACCCCTTATCTGGACAGCGCCACCTTCACCGAGGTGGACGCCAGCTTTTTCAATACTCAAACCCTGTTTGGCGAATTTAAAGAAACCATAGAGAAAATCCGTTCACAGAATACTGAAAATCCACTCCTGTCTGAAGCGCCCTTATTTATCGATGCCGTCGACAAATTACTGTTCCAGTTCAACGATCAAGTGGTGGAAGCCATTTCTGAACGGCAAACCTGGCAACAATACAATGCTATTGCCAGCAAGCTTATTGCTTCCAGTCAAGATATCGAGAATGGCATCTTAGAGCGCGCGCTTGATGTGGTTCAATCCCGACTGGATGACAAGGAATTCAATCGCGTCATCATGCTCAGCAGCTTGCTGGCCTTACTGTGTGTCATAACCTATTTATACCTGGGGCTGTACG